>SLKG01000033.1 GCA_007134735.1 Kiritimatiellia bacterium | reverse complement strand
CTGGATTCCACGATATTCCGGATCCGATGCCGGCAACTTTCGTCGCTTCCAAGCACGGTCACCGGATACCCCTCGCCGCAAAGGGGAATCGCCAGTTGCCCGTGTCCGCCGCCCACATCGAGCACGGGGGTCGCCGGGATGCCGGCCATTAACTTCAGGGTGAGCTTCTCCTGTACCGACAACATCCACTCCCCGGCCGGCCCGCCGAATCGCCGGGCGTATTCGTCGGAAGACGTTTCAATGTCCGCCGTTTCGGGATACGCGTCCTGTGGCGCGTGTGATGGGATTTCATCTGTGGCATCGTGTTTGTTCATCGCGTTATCTATAAGCGATCGGGGAGGCATTACCAAGAACAGTTTTGAGCGGTTAGTGAGGGCGGGAGCCTGTCGGCCCGGATCCGGCCCGCGGGGCCGCGGGCCCTCCCGGAAGGGTTGGGGCGGGCTGCGTAGCCGCCGCTGATAAGCGGTGGCGAATACCAACCTGTGGGTCGTTTCTTCCACGGGCTATCGCCCGCGGCTACGGGCAAGGGAACAAAGCCATGATGAGTGTGCGCTTCCCTGCGAAAAGGATTCAGCGAGTCTATCCATATTGCATGTGCAAAGCCCGCCCCGACTATGGTAAGAATAAACGCATGAATCTGAATCCAGCAACGTTCATTGCCGATACCCATGTGCATGTGTATCCCGTCCATGATGCCGCCCGTCTGATCGAGCAGGCGGGAACGCATCTGGGGCGCCTGGCGGATGGCCCGGATGCCCTGCGGGCAATTTTTTTGACCGAAGTACACGGGCATGATTTTTTTGGTGCGCTGAAAAACGGCTCCCACGCAGTGCCTTCGCTTCATGTCCTGGAACAGGAGGAATCGGAAGCCCTTCTGCTGCGCCATGAAACAGCCGGTGATCTGTGGTTGTTTGCCGGGCGCCAGATCGTAACGGCGGAGCGGCTCGAAGTGCTGGCCCTCACCATGGAGAAGGTCGTGGAGGATGGCGCACCGGTAAGCGATATCGTCAGGGCGGTGGGGGACACCGGGGGGATTCCGGTCTTAAGCTGGGCGCCGGGGAAATGGTTTTTCGAACGCGGGACGATCGTGAAGAGGGTTGTTGAGGAGTTCGAGCCCGGACAACTGCGGATCGGGGACACCTCATTGCGCCCCGTGGGATGGCCGGAGCCGGGGATCATGAAGCGCGCCGGAGCGGAAGGACGTACCGTGTTGGCCGGTTCGGACCCGTTGCCGTTTCGGGGCGAAGAACGGCAGGCCGGACAATACGCCGTGTGCTTTGAGTGTGCATTCGATCCCGGCCGGCCGGTGACCTCGATCCGGGCCGCCTTGTCCGATCCGGCATTGCGGGTCAAGCGAGTCGGCCGGAGGAATTCGGTTCCGCAAATGCTGAACCGGTTGTATCGTCATCGGCGTGGCAAGAAACATATAGGATGAGTGCCCCACAAGCCGAAGGGCGAAGTCGGGCCGAGCCGGGAACAGGAGATAAGGGTGGCTGAACGAACGGCTCAGCAGGAGCTTCGCCCTCCAAAATGACGATACGGGTGGTCTTGCCTGGAGGGCGAGGCTTCCGCCGAGCCGTGACCATGGATTGAACGCGAATGGGAAAAACGCATGACGCAGATCAAGAAACGCATTCTTTTCATCGCTCCCCAGCCGTTCTTTCAATGGAGGGGATCGCCGATCCGTGTCGGATACAATGTGCGCGCATTGGCGGAACTGGGATATGAAGTCGATCTGCTCGCCTTGCCGTTCGGCGAGGATCAGCCGATCGAAGGAGTCCGCCTTATCCGCGCGCCGAATCTATTTCGAATCCGGGACATGCCCATCGGGCCCTCATTCTGGAAAGGCGTGTATGACGTCATTCTGTTCTTCCACGCATGGAAATTGATTCGGCGTCAGCGATACGACGTTCTGCATTGCGTGGAGGATGCCGCCGCGATCGGCGTTCCCCTGGCCCGGCTATCGAACGCGGCGCTGATCTTCGAAAAGCATTCCGATCCGATGTCTTATCGAAGGAATGTATTGCGCAACATCATCCTGTGGTTCTATAGCCGGATCGAGGTGTTTTCGATCCGGCATGCCGATGCCGTGATCGGCACGGGACCGGCGCTCGTGGAACAGGCCAAAGCCGTCGCTTCGAACAAACCGGTTCACCACATTTTCGACATCCCGTCATCGCTTATTGAACCGTCGGAGCAAAAGGCGCAGGCCGTCCGGAAACAGCTCGTGCCGGCGCCGGACGAAATACTGGTCGCCTATGTGGGTTCCTTTGCGGTGTATCAGGGGATCGAACTGATCTTCGGCGCCATCCCGCGGGTGACCCGGCGATGTCCGCGGGTCCGGTTCGTCATCATCGGCGGTACGTCCGGGGAGATTGAAGAACGGCGCCGGGCGTTGGCGGCCGAAGGCGTGGATGATCGCGTGACCTTTCTCGGCAAGATTCCACCCGATCAACTGCCCCACACGTTGGCCGCGTCGGATATCCTGTTGTCACCAAGGATAGCCGGTGCGAATACGCCGCTGAAACTGCTCGATTATCTCAAGGCCGGCGGCGCCATCGTGGCGACGGACAATCAGGCCAACCGCTTGATCCTGGATGAATCCACGGCGCTGTTTGTCCGACCCGAACTCGACTCCTTCGCCGATGGGATTTGCCGCCTCGCGGAAAATGCCGCACTCCGCCATCAATTGGCGTGCAAGGGAAGGGCGCTGATTCAGGGCACATACAACTTTAACGAATTCAAGCGTCGTCTGGGCGAGGTGTATGCCCCGCTAGAGTGATGTTTCCCGTTTGCCGCTTGACGTCTGTCGGCGGGTCTTTATTCTCGCTCCGATTTCTAACCGGAAGAAAGAGGCATGGCCTTGTGAAATACATTTTATTGTTGGGTTTGTTTTTCGTCATTCTTGAGGGGAGCACGGCAAGGGCTCAGAGTGGGCCGGTTTTTGAACCGTATGATGCTTGGGGGCGTCCGAATCCGGAGGCTTTCGACTGGACGGGTTTCTCGTTGGGGATTCATGCGGGGACATTGGGAACCGGGGCGGAAACGACCATTTACCTGGCCGACGGGCTCAACTTCCGCGGTACGGCGCATTATCTGATGCTCGGATACAAGACCACTCTAAGGGACATTGATTTTGACTACGATCTGACTGCGCCGGGCGCCCGGCTTCTATTGGATTTCTATCCGGCACATCACCGGAATTTCCGGTTCAGCGCGGGGGTGGTCCTCAAGAACATGAACGTAAAGGTGTCCGGGGAGCCGGACCGTAACGTGCGTCTTGGCGACAACGTGTATTCGCCGGCACAGGTGGGCCGGTTACGGGGTACGGCGTCCTATGACGCCATTTCCCCGTATATCGGTATCGGCTGGGGGAACAGCGTGAAGCCGGATTCGTTGCTCACGTTCTCCCTTGATATCGGCCTCATGTTTCAGGGGTACAGTTTCCGGCTGGCCTCCAATGGCTCGGCAGCGGGTGACGAACAGTTCCGGCGCGATCTGCGTGATTTGCAGTCGCGGGTGGAAGACGATCTGGACTGGCTTACGATTTATCCCGTGGTCAGCTTCGGGTACGCGTATCACTTCTAAGGCTTGCAACCTCAGCCGGTACCCTTAAAGTGAGATATGGAATCCGTTAGCAAAAGACCGCACCCCGAGGCTTCGACGCAATGCCCGCTGGCCGTTGCGGCGGAGCGCTATTTCTACAAACCGATGGCGATCTTCTTCAACGCCTTCCATCTGCGCGCCTTCCAGACCGCCGGAATGCAATGGGTTTCCCCGGTGCTGGATGTGGGCTGCAGCGACGGCGAATTTGGCGTGATCCTGGCCCGGGTGGTGGGTTCACCCGGTGAGATGACGGGGGTCGAATTATCGGCCGACGCGATACAACGGGCGGGCGATGAGGCCCGCGCTTTGTATACCAACCTGCTGTGCGCGAATGCGACCGATCTCCCGTTCGAAGCCGGAACTTTCAACACGGTGGTCATCAATGCCAGTTTGACATCCATTCATCCCGGGTTGGAGAAGGCCATGAAGGAGGTGCATCGGGTATTGCGGGAGGGCGGCGTGTTCTATGCCACGGTCTGCACGGAACGGTACGAACAGCAGTATTGGTTGTCCCGCGCCCTGAATCGTCTCGGATGCCGTCGTTGGGCCCGCCGATACATGGATTCCATGAATCGCAGGATGCAGCAGGGCCATCTGTATGCGCCGGAACGTTGGGCGGAGCTATTCGAGGAGAACCGGTTCAAGGTCGTCGAGATGTTCGGTTTCCTGCCGCTGGCGCTCACACCGCTCTGGAGTTTTCTGGCGTGGACGCCTTTACGCCTGCACGGCGCGTTCAAGCGGGTTCCCTGCGCTCGCCTGCATCGCGGTCTGGCCGCGCTGTACGAAAAGCTGTTTCGCGGCCTCTATGAGCGGACGCCGCCCAAGCTGGATCCTGAGCAGAGCGGGTACATTTTCATCAAGGCCGTGAAGGAATAGGATGCCGGGTTCCAGGTTTTTAGGTTATAGTTTGCAGGATGGGTTTCCCAAGCGGAGCCCCAAAACCCAACACCTACAACCTCTCTTCACGGCGCCACCGGCACAATACGCCAGCCGTCGCTTTCCGTGAACTCGCGCGCCGAGAAACACCAGATCACGATTTCCTTGTTGTCCCAGAATTCGGGATCGCGTTGGGCGCGTCGCAGGAGATTGATCCGGGCGGGTGTCGCGCCGGACCCGCGCACGGCGACCACGTCGACGGCGAATCCCAGCTCGTAGGCCAGTTGATCCGGCAACCCCGCGCCCCGCGCATGCATATCGCCGCCGCCGTGAAAAACCAGGTTGTGACTGTCACCCAGTAAAAGGATGGGGCTGTCCCGATCGGGTTCCGGCGCGCCGATCCTGCGCAGGTTCAGGCGCTCGCGTTCACGGTCACGTTCATCGAGCATGCGCCAGAGATCGCCCGTGATTTCGACGGTGCGCCATTCGGCGTCCAACGCCTCCCGGTTGGGCAGATTCACTTCCCGGCGCAGGAACGCGGCGATCTGTTCCGCGGCCAGCACGGCGCCCACCCCGGACCAGTGCGTGTCCTGAAGGCAGTACAGAGGGCCCTGATCGTGTTGGCGGTTTTCGAGAAAAGGCCCGGTCAGATCCAGGACCTCGATGTCTTCCGAACGCAACAGATCATGGAACGCCTGGTGATGCGGGTCCATGCGCGGGGGCGGTTCGTTCCGGGCCTCATCGTTCGGATCGGGCAGTTTATCGGGATACACCACCGCTTTGGGCGGCACGGGGACCATGAGGAGTTTGACGCCCCGCTTGTCCAGTTCGTGTTTGAACGCGAGGATGGCGGGCAGGGGATCGGCGGCGTCGGCCCGTGTGGCGCGGCTGACGTCGACGGCCCGTTCGCCCCAGAATCGTCCGGCGCCCAGATGGCGCAACTCCTGTGCGAAGAAGAGCCAGCCGTCCCGTCCTTCCACGACGGAGGTTCCGAGCATGGAGGCCTCTGCGGCCAGTGCGCCGCATCGATCGAGAAAGGCCCTCTCGTTTGAGTCGGCCCGGATGCCGAGGGCCGATACCAACAGGACTCCCATCATGCCCCATAAGAGGGTCCGGGCGCTCATCGCGCGGTTGGAGCGCAGAGAGGGCATGGAGAAACACCCGGCTGCGTTCCCGTCACGCCGCCGGGCGGGTATCGGGATCGGGTCCATCCGTCTGTTCCATGAATTGCTCATTCGATGCCTATTTCCTATTATATCGTATGCGGGCGCTGTGATTTATAGTATCCATGATACGGCAAAACGCAATGGGTTCGTGCAGGATTAGTTGAAATGAGTGCGGGAAAGAAAACGTCTATTACCCCATCGAAATCCGGAGCGGAAACCGGCAGGGCCGGGTGGGACTATCCTTGGGCCGAGTTGGACGACCCGGCCCTCCTTCAATGGCGCATTCGCGATCTGAAGGTGGAGATTAGGGGATCCGTATTGGAAGGACGGATCCAGCGGTTGTACGTGGAACTTCGGGAAAAAGGCGTTGCTTTCCAGCCTCCGTGTTATCTCTCGACGGAATGGTTGTGTCCGGACCGGGTGCCGGCCATCGGTATCCCGTTCTACCTGGCGCATCCGCGGTTGATCCGCCTCGAACGCACGATGATGCTTGAGGCGGAAGGAGACACGGAAAACGAATGCATGAAACTCTTGCGGCATGAAGCCGGTCACGCCATCAATTATGCCTACCGCCTCTATCGGCGTTCCCGTTGGCGCGAGTTGTTCGGTCCTATTTCAAAGGATTACGATCCGCACAGCTATTATCATCACCCGTACAGTCGCAAGTACGTCGTGCATTTGCGCGACAACTATGCCCAGGCGCATCCGGATGAGGATTTCGCGGAGACCTTTGCCGTTTGGTTGACCCCTGCGTTGAATTGGAAGGAACGGTACAGGCGAAGTCCGGCGATTTTGCGCAAATTGAACTATGTCGATCATCTGATGCAGGGTATCGGCGTCAAGCCCCCTTCCGTGGTGCTTGGAAGGCGGTATTGGCATTGGGCCGCGTCCCGCAGTCGTTCAACCCTGGAAAGCTATTTCAAGAACAAGCGACGGGAATATGCCAGTGCCTATGCCGGGTATTATGATCCGGTGCTGCGCCGTTTGTTTACCGATCGGCCGATGAATGACGACATGGAAAAGGCCTTTCCATTCCTGAATCGTCATCGCAAGCGGCTCCGAAACGAAGTGGCCTACTGGTTGCGTATCCCGAAGTATTCAGCCGACGATATGATTCGGCGGCTTACCCAACGCGCGCGTGAGTTGGATTTATACCTGCGCGCCGACGAGAAGGAATCGATTTTTTCAGTGGGCGTCTGTATCACGGCGCTGGTGCTTGAGGCGCGCGATCAATACGTGCGGGATCTGCAGGAAGAGGAGAAGACGACGTGAATATTGTGGCCTTGGTGGATGTGGAGGCGGTTCCGGAGGGGGATCCGCAACTGGAAGGGCACGCTCCGAACGTGCTCGAGGAGATGGAATTTCATGTAGTGGAAGAGCTTCGTCTGATGGGGCACAAGGTGATCGTCGTGCCGTTTGTCCCGGACCTGATGAAGACCATTGAAGCGCTCAAAAGCGCCGAACCGGATTTGGTGTTCAACATGACCGAGCGCGTGCAGGACGATCGCCGGAAGGATGTGCACGTGACCGCCTTGCTCGAGTTGTTGTATCTGCCTTATACGGGCGCGGGACCGACCGGCCTGACCATTTGTCGGGACAAGGCCGTCTGTAAACGGATTTTAAGTCATCATCGTATACGCTTCCCCCGCTTTGTGACCCTGCCTCCGGGGCGGACCCGGGTGCGGCTCAAGAGTTTCTATCCGGCCATCGTCAAGCCGCTTTACGCGGACGGATCCGACGGCATTTCCCTTTCGTCGCTGGTGTCAAGCGAACAGGAACTGACGGATCGGGTCCGGAAAATTCACGAGCAGATGAAACAACCGGTTATTTGTGAAGAATTCGTGGACGGTCGTGAAGTGTATGTGGGCATCCTGGGAAACGAACGGCTGACCGCATTGCCGCCGCGCGAAATCCGGTTCGGTCGTCTCGAGGAAGGCGGCCCCGCCATTGCCACGGCGCGGGTCAAGTGGGATAACGCCTACCGGGAGAAATGGAAAATCGAATATGTCCATGCCGATCTGCCTTCCGATGTGGAGAAACGCATTATTCGCGTCAGCAAAAAGATCTATCGCCTTCTTCATTTGCGCGATTACGGCCGCATCGATTTGCGATTGACCCCCGACGGCGAAGTGGTCTTCCTGGAGGCCAATCCCAATCCGAACCTGGCGTACGGGGAGGATATTGCCGAGGCGGCTGAAAAGGTGGGTGTTTCGTATCGTCAGATCATCGAACGCATTCTGCGCATGGCCCTGCGGCGGGGGACGGGATAAGGTAATTTCGTAGCCGCGCCGGCTACGGCCCGTGGAACTACCGGCCGGTCCGGTCGCCGTTGATCAGCGGTAAAATATGTTCGCCGGTCGCTTTCCAATATATCACGATGACAGGCGGGAACCTCGGGACCATGATATTCGAAACGGGAAACACATTATGAGCATACGGCAACAAGTGAAATCTCTTTGTTTGAAGGTACTCTCTTTCATGGGCCGAAAACTCAAGCGAACACCTCTGGCGCGTTCGGTGCTTCTCAATCGAATCCATGCCGCATGGAGCCTGTGGCTACATGGCGCGCGGGAAGTGACGGTCGGCGATTTCAAAGTTCGGATTGACCCCAGAGACCGCTTCATTGCCAAGAAGCTTGTGCTGTATGACGGATTCGAGGAGAAGGAAATGTCACTCCTGTGTGGTTTGGTCAATCCGGGTGATTGCGTGCTTGATGTCGGGGCCAACATCGGACTGTATGCGCTACATTTATCGCGAGCCGTGGGAGAAACGGGCCGGGTTTTTGCGGCGGAACCGGATCCGGATAACCGAGCCCTGCTCGAAACCAATCTGGAGATGAACGGGTGCGCCAATGTCACCGTGTTGCCCTATGCCCTGGGTGATGCGCCCGGATCCGCGGAACTTTACCAGGTAAACGATAATCGCGGCTATTTGAGTTTTGCGGATCTGGGCGGAACGGGCGAGTCGAGAACCGTCGAGGTGCGGCGCGGCGATGACGTGCTGAAAGAATTGCGAGTGCGCCCGGCCCTGGCCAAGATCGATGTCGAAGGAGCTGAACCGCGGGTGTTTTCGGGGCTGGGGGAATTCAAGCCGGACACCATTATGTTTGAGTTTGTCCCGGATCACCTGCGCGCATTGGATCATGACCCGGCCGACTTTCTCGAAGGGCTTGTGGAGGAGGGATACGGACTGGAGATCATCGACCCCGACAGCGGGGAACGCATAGCGCTTGCGCCCCGATCGCTTCTGGCGTATTCGGAGAGCGACAAGAGCCGGGAATACAATATCCTCGCGCGACGCTGAATGCGTTCAGCCTTCGCAGGGCGGATCCATCATGCACGCCCTGTTCGCACGCATTGCCGTCGGGATTTCAAGCGATAACCATTGCGTTCAAGCGAGGATACATTAGCTTCTTCACGGGAGAACGTGATGAAGCAGAGGAAACCTTTTCAATCCGCCGTGCTTTCCGCGCTCGGTGTCCTGTCGTTCGCGGTCGGTCCTGCCGTCGGTGTTGCGGGTTCGGACAAAACAAATGGCTCGCCCGTCGATATCGACGTCTCCTTCGAGCAGATATTTCGTGCGGAACCGGACCCGGCGCTTCCGGCGTTTTCGTACAGGGAATATGGGGTCGACCTGGAATGGCATGTTGTACTCTTGGGTTTTGAACACCGAGAATATAGCTGGCGGGCCGGGGTGAAAACGGACCCGTGGGGATCGCTCACCCGCCTTTCGCCGGGCCTGCAATATTATCGGACCTTCAACGATACCTGGGGCGTCTGGGCCCTCTGCTACGCCATGGCGGGTTTCGAAGACGACATCACCTCGCGATCGTGGACGTACAATCCTCAACTCATCGGTTTATACGCGCGCACGGAGCCGCTCATCTTCTATCTCGGCGCCGGGGCGCTGTATCATCCCGTCGATCCCGTGTACTACCCGATCCTGGGACTGGCTTGGAACCCGGACACGGAAACCGGGTGGTCCGGTTCTCTCGGCTTTCCCGATACGATCATCCGCTACCGGTTCTCGGCGCGATGGGCCTTGAAGGCCGATTTCCATTGGGAGATCCGCACGTACCGACTGGCGGACGACAACCCCGCGGCGCCCGGAGGCTACATGCGGTCGGAGGATCTGATCCCGGGCCTGCATGCGGCCTTCTATCCGGCCGGGAACCTCACGCTGACGGCCGGCGCGCGACGGCACCTCCACCGGTCGCTCCAGCTATACGACGGGGACGAGCGGAAACTGGAGGATACGGATGTGGATTCCGCCTGGTCCATGATGATCACGGCCCGGTATGTGTTCTGAGAGGGTGGGGCGCATGCTTTCTTTCGTAGCCGCGCCGGATACGGCGTGGTGGAATCGTTCCCGGGCGATGACCTCGCTTTTGCTCCGTTCTGGATCCGTCCCGGTCTCGTCCCGCCGCGGGCTGGAAGCCCGTGCCACGCTTCATGCTTTACTCCTGGGGGGAGCCGGAGGTGGCTTGCACGTTCCGACCCAAAAGCCGGCTTCCACCCACCCCTTGATCCCCTCCAAGGAGGGGAGAACCCCGTTCCTGCTCTGCGCCTCTTCTTCCCCTCCTTGGAGGGGTGCCGGTCACCTAAGCGAAGCGCATGGTGACCGGCGGGGTGGGTTGCCCGTCGCGACCCATGGTCTCTGTTCTTTCTCTATCCATTCTTCTCGGTTTGCGATTACGGACGAGTGGGGGAATGATCGTTCACTCACCAAATAGGTGAAGAAATCCAACATCCAACACCCAACAAGAAACATCCAATATCCAAGGAAGTCCTATGGATATTGGAAATTCTGATACTCCATCTCCGGATCGCTTAATGCTCTTCTCTGCACGGGCTGGAAGCCCGTGCCACGATCATTTCACCGTCTCGCCCCAGGCGGGCGGGGCGAGTTGCAGGTCCCAGTCGTCCAGTTCGGAGCGGTTGACGGCTTCGTAGCGATCGGCGACGTCGTCCCAGGAACGGAGGCGAACCTCGATGCGGTCGCCGCGCCGGTATCGCGCCGCCGGTGTCCAGACATTGTCTTCCATGCTCATCATGTACACGACGGCCTGTTGATCGCGGATGCGCTCGTCGTCGTGTTCCAGGTCAACCAGGTGCACGGACACCACGTGATCCCGATACGGGACGGTGCCGGGACGCGGCGCGGGCGAGATGTCCCGCACCCATCCGCGGACCCAAACCTCTTCGCCCGGTTCCGGTGCGAAGAAATCGGCCGGTTCGGGTTCCCGCACTTCCATATCGATGAGCTGCCAATCGCCGATGGACAATTCGCGTGCGGAAAATTGCCAGACCACGATCCGCTTTCCGTCGAGCCGGTCCCGGCCCCGAGCAAGTTCGCGTGACAACAGCGCGCGCGTGGCATGGGCGCCGTCGTCGTTGCGCACCAGCCGGTCGACCGGCCGGCGCATTTCGCAACTCAACTGTTCGATGAGCCCCGCCGATTCGCCCCAGCCCAGGGGTTCCAGCGAGTAGATGTTGCTGAAGCTGTCGCCGAGTACGAGGATATCGGCGTCGGCCGAGGGCCGCCACAGTTGGCCGTCATCGGCGAGAACCTGATGAGTCGTGACCCGTTCCGGCGGAAACAGGGTCTGGCCTTCCGGCAATTTCAACATGTGCGCGATATCGCCCAGCGCCGCGATCTCCACCGGTTGACGGCGGAGGGACAGGTTCGGGGACGGGTCCTCTTCAGTGGCACTCCGGTTTCCACCCACCCCGGTCCCGTTATCGCGGCTCCACCCCTCCGGGGGAGGGGACTCCATGCCTTCTCCCCTCCCGGGAGGGGTCCGGTCACCAAAGCGAAGCGCATGGTGACCGGGGGGTGGGTTGACCAGGTGCTCTGAAATGTATTCCGCCAACCGTGCCGCCACGTATTCGACTGTTTCCGGCCTCCAATGCGTGTCCGCGGACAGGAATTGGGGGGCGCCGGTCGTCCGTTTCCGATCGATCAACGGTTCCGACACATCGAATACGAGGATGCCTTCGGCTTTCAGCTCCTCGATAAATTTCCGGTACGACGGATTCTGAAGCGGGTATTCCCAGTCCACATAACGCTCGGACATCTGTTCGGGATGAATGGACGCCTTGACCGGAACCGGCATGACGATGAGCGTGATATTCCGTTCGGCCAGTTGGTCATGGAATTGCCGAATGGCCTTGCGCGGATCGGGCTGCGGCGAGGGCCGCCATTCGGTGCCCTCGTCGAGGCGTCGGACCAGTTGGCGCGGATCGAGAAAACCGGGTCCGGTGAGGTGATCAATAGCGGGCCGGTAGAACAGCCAGCGATCTCTTCCGATATACGCGAGTTCATTTCCAACGCCCAGCCACCGCGCCATGACATACTGTGCGGTTGGCCGGATCACCTGTCCGAAAACCGATTCGTCCTCGAGTTGGTCTTCGAAGGTATTGATATGCCGGAGCATATGGCGATTCGCCTCGAAGATGCCCGCGAAGAGGTGCCGTTCGCCGGTGACATGGACGTGCAGGGGCGGCATGTCACGGAAGAAATCAAAGGCCTGCGGCCAGGGCGTTTCCCGTTCGCCCTCGAAATAGAGACGACTCTCCACCGCATTCTGCAGGCCCGGCACGCTGTAGATCACGGCGATGAAGAACAGCGCCAGGACTGCGGCCAAGCCGGGACGAATCTGCGTTTCGCCGATTTCCCGACGCGCCACTTCCTCGCGGGTCAACTGAATCTGCCGGGCTCTGGTTCCTTCAGGTTTCATGGTCAGAAAATAAAATAAATGAATGGGTTATAGGCCTGTGTCGCCAGCACGGTCACGGACAGCAGGAACAGGAAGGCGATGATCAGCGCTTTGCCGTACCCGATGCGTCGCGACCAATCCCAGGTCTGCGGTGCGCCCCACGCAATGACGGCGGCCACCAGGAACGTGCCGACGTAATAAGGCTGGTAGATAATGCCTCCCAGCAGTGGGGCGCCGTCCTGGAACGAGTTGTAACCGAACATGCTGCCCAGGTATTGCATGGCGGCGGGCAGATCGTTTGCCCGGAAAAACACCCAGGTGATCAGCACGATGAAAAACGTGAATGCGATGCGGATCACACGCGGGAGACGGCGGTACAGCGAATCCTTGCCCTGCATGCGCTCGAAGGCCAGCAGGACGCCGTGGATGCCGCCCCAGATGATGAAGTTCCACGCCGCGCCGTGCCAGAGTCCGCCCAACAGCATGACGACGGCCAGGTTCACATACGTGCGCCCCGTGCCGAGTTTGTTGCCGCCGAGCGGGATATAGAGGTAATCGCGGAGCCAGGACGAAAGCGATATATGCCAGCGACGCCAGAATTCCGTGATGGACTGCGAGATATAGGGCGAATCAAAATTCTTGGGGAACACAAAACCCATCATCAGCCCGAGCCCGATGGCCATGTCCGAATAGGCGCTGAAATCAAAATAGATCTGGAATGCGTAGGCCACGACGCCGTACCAGGCATCAAACGCGCCGATCGATCCGGCATCGAACGCCACGTCCGCGATCTTGCCGCACGGATTGGCCAGCAGGATCTTCTTGGTCAGGCCCAGGCTGACAAACGCCACGCCGCGCGCAAACTTGGTGAGGCTATGCGTGCGTTGCCGGAGTTGGTTCTCGATTTCCGAAAAGCGGATGATGGGGCCCGCGACGAGTTGCGGGAACATGGAGACGTAGCAGGCGAAATCGATGATGTTGCGGAGCGCGCGCGCGTGACCGCGATAGATATCGATGGTGTAACTCATCGACTGAAATGTGTAGAAGCTGATGCCGAGGGGGAGCGTGATGCGGAAGGCGAGGTCCAGTTGAAGGCCGGGCAGGCCGAGCGCGTTGACGATCGCGTCGTAGTTTTCGGTGGCGAAATTGAAATACTTGAAAAAGCCAAGCAGGGAGAGATTGGTGATCACGGAAACGGCGACGGCCCATTTCTGGTATCGGGAACGGAATCCGTTCTGTTCGAGCGGCTGTGCGATGTGGGTCGACCAGTTCCGGAATCCGTCGTGCGTGATGACCAGTCCGCAGAAATAGTCCACGACGGTGGAGGTGAGCAGGAGCACCATGAAGAGCGGATTGGCCCAGCCGTAGAACCCGTAGCTCAACACGCACAAAAACAGGTGTTTGGCCCGATGCGGCGCAAGATAATACAACAGCAGCGCCGTCGGCAGGAAATAGAACATGAACAAGTGAGAACTGAAGACCATAGGGTTATAGAGTGCTTGAAGCGCGGGAAGTGTTCAAGAAGGTTTCGGGTGGCGAGGGGCCTCACGAATCGATGTCAAAATACGTCGGAAGCAGAAAATCATCGGATTCCATCGCCAGCCATTCGCCTTCCAGTTCGGGGCGGTCATCGAAAAACTCCAGCGTCATGCGATAGATCTGTCCGGGAGCGCGTTCGGCCGTGTCGAGGATGCGGTCGTCCATGATGACCCAATGCGCCACCAGGATGCGATCGCCTTCCATGTTTCCCTCTTTGACCTCCAGTACCTCATACTCATTCATGGTCAAGGCGCGGCGGTAGGGTTCGATGGATTCGGGCGTGGGGATTTCCGTGACCCGGACCAGGCGCGCCTCGACCACCGCTGATTCGGGATGTTCCCGGCGAGCCAGCCGTTCGACATAGCGGGTGTATTTCATGGCGGCTTCTTCCGGATGCAGCGTGCGATTGTATAGTGCCACGCCTTCGATCCAACCCGGCCAATCGGCGTGGTCATCCAAGTCGTTTCCAAACAAGAGGGGGACGACTTCCCAGTTTCGGAAATCGCCATGTTCCACCTCTTGATCCACCTGCTGCACTCCATTGCGCCAAGCCGATAGTTTGCCGGGTCGATAGGAGACGATGATATGGTTCGGTTCGTTCGCTTCCAAGGGGAACAGCTCCCATTGTTGGATCGGGGTAGCATGATCTTCCCCCTCTTCCTGGAGGGACGCGCTTCCGCGCGTCCCCGG
>SLKG01000132.1 GCA_007134735.1 Kiritimatiellia bacterium | reverse complement strand
AGCCGTTGGTGATACTGAACGCGAGATGGTCCAGGGTGTGCCAGACCATGTTGGTTCCGAGCCGGGATTCGCTCCAGTCAATCGTATAGACGCGGCCTTCGGCAAACGGCCAGCGAAGAACAAGCTCATCGGTTTCCGGGTCTTCCGCCTCTCCCTTGGCCTTGAAGATTTGCGTCGGATCCGTGGCGTCCAGCCCGGCGATTTCCTTTTGCCAGTTGGACATCCCGGTTCCGTCCCAGTTGCCCTCCTTGCTGAGCACGATGATCTCGGCGGAGGCCGCATCGCCGATGTTGCCGGCGATATCCCGGGCCCAGACGTAAACGGTGTTGGTCTGGTCGAGGGCCGCGTCGTCCAGTACCCCGGAAGTGACCGTCGTCCAGAGGCCATTGGTGGTGCCGCTTCCATCCGCAAGGGCTAAATAGTATCCCGCGATACCGGACATCGCGTCCGTGAATCCGCTCCATGTATTCGTTAGCGCGGCGCTGAACGTGTAATTCCCGAACGGGCTGCTTTCGATTTCAACCACGGCGGATTCCGCGTCGGGCGGGGTGGCGTCGATCCGGAAGGGCCCGAGATATGCCGCCTCGCTGATGTTTCCAAATGCGTCCATCGCCTGAACGCCGAGCCACCAATTGGTGCCGTCAGCCAGGTCGGTCGCGGTGTGCGTCAATCCCGTTGTGGTGACGCTTGATGGGGGTTCTGTCTGGCCGACCTCGAGGCTCACGCCGTATCCCGCCACGCCGATGCCGTCTCCGTCCTCTGCGGCGAGCCATTCGGCGTCGAACGCATTGAGCGTGGACCAGGCGTCCACCGTGTGAGTGCCGGATGCGAGACCGGTGGGGACGGTCGGAGGTTCGTTGTCCACGAGGAACGGTACGCTGTCGGCGGGTTCGCTCCAGGTGTATCCGTCCCATGCGCGAACGCGCACGAGCGTCGAAGTGGAAAGCAGGATCGCCGGTTGATTGGTGGTCGACCACGCGATGGCGACTTGATTGGAGCCCGTGCCGGTGTCGATGCCAAGCACCTGCGGCGTGACCTCGTTGGTGATCGTTGCGGTTCCGGCTGAAGCGATCCATGCATTGCTCCATGTGGCGCCGTTATCCGTGGAGAAGAGCACCTCCATATCGACCGAAGGGCTGTCGGGATCTTCAACATCCACCTCGATGGTTACGGTACCCGACCCGTCGATTGACGTTTGGGCCGCCGTGAGGATCGACGCTGTGGGCGGGACCGAAAGGCCTGTACCCGAGAGGGAAAAGATGATGTCAGGCTGATCCAAATCGTTGTGCACGATCGTCAATATGTTGGTGTAGGTGTCGACGGCCGGCGGCCGGAAACGGATATCGAGCGTCACGGATTCGCCCGGGGGGATGATGAAGGGAAGGGCCGGTTGTTGTGCAATGGAAAAGCCGTTTTCCAGGCTGGTAGCGATAGCCTGTGCCGCATTCAAGCGCCCGCCGGTGATGACCAGATTTTCCCAATTAGAGAGCGGCGTCACGCTGCCGAGGATCCAATCCTTGAGGTTGGCGTATGCCGTGTTCGGATGAAGGGATAGCAGCAGTGCCGCCGTCCCCGCCACGTGCGGGGCGGCCATCGACGTGCCGGATTTATATCCATAGGATCCGTTGAGTACAGTGCTGTAGATTTCAGTGCCGGGCGCCGCCAGGTGGACGCTGTTGAGGCCGTAATTGCTGGTGCTGCGCCGCGCGTCCGTGCGCGTGCTATTGGCCACGGAAATAATGTTGGGCAAATCATAGGTGGCCGGATAGGAGGGATTCGTATCGTTATTATTGTTGTCGTTGCCCGCCGCGGCCACAAACAATTGGTTTGCGGCGCCCGCGGCGTCAATGACGTCCTTCAGCGCTTGTGAATAGCCTCCGCCGCCCCACGAGTTGTTGGAGAGGTGTGCGCCGTGCTCGATGGCGTATTCGATCGCCGCGATGGCATCGGCCAGAGAGCCGTTGCCGACGTCGGGAAGAAACTTCAGCGCCATAAGTCGGACTTGCCAGTTTACGCCCACGACGCCCAGTGCATTGTTGCCGACGGCGCCGATGGTTCCCGCCACATGGGTGCCGTGACTTTGCCCGTCCATGGGATCGCCACTGGTCATGGACCCGTCGCCATCGGTCCATCGTGCGCCGTGGATGTCGTTGAATTCAGGGTCCGGGTTGGGATTCACCCACATATTACCGGCCAGATCCGGGTGGTTATAGTCGATCCCGGTGTCGATGACCGCCACAATCACATTGGTGCTTCCCGTGGTGGCGGCCCACGCCTGCAGCGCGCTGATGTCCGCGCCCGGTGTGCCTCCGCTCTGACCGGTGTTGTGCAGGCCCCACAGTACGTTGAAGGAAGGATCGTTCGGCGTATTCATCGGCGCATACAGGAAGTTCGGTTCCGCATATTCCACATCCGGCCGAGCTTCGTAGGCGGCGATCGTTTCAGCCAGGTCCGCGCCCGGCGGCAGTTCCACCACTTCCACTGGAATCGTGCGATACCGATGGCGGCGTTCGGTTCCCATCAGGGTATGCACGGCGTTGCGCGCCGCGGTCGATTCGGCTTTTGGCGCAAAGCGGACCAGCAGGGTGTCCGGCGAGCGCGGTACATCGGATTCCAGCGCCGCCTGCCTCAAGGCACGCGGCGAAGGGGCGGCGCCACGCGCGGAAGCGGGCGAATACACGGACAATTCTTCCATCGCCCCGCCGCCGCCGATGAAGACGTCGAGTACCGTCAATTCGTCGACCTGGTTTGTGTTATGGATCGTAATCTGTTCGATGCGTTCCTGGTTCAAGAATACATCGCCGAAAGGCATATCCCGATCGTCCACGGGCGGAATGCTGTCCTCCACGTCAATGGCGCCCCGCAACTCCACGATGGAAAGCGTTCCCGTGGTCGCGCCCGCCCAGGTCAGGTCATCGATGGTGGCGACCACGGTATAATCATCGACCTCCACGGGAGGCGTGGGGGAGCCGTCATAGGTGAAGACGACATTCAATCCGGCCGGATCGGTTATGGCGGTAGGGACTTTCGGCGTACCGTCATAGAACTGTGTGAGATTCTCAAGAGATATATCCGCCGGGTTCTTGTTGACCTGTAGTTTGATCGAGCGGGTCTGAATCGGATCGGCATCGTCATTGCTTTCGACCGAGAAGACGGCTTGTCGCGAGGCGCCGGCCAGGTAGGCGGGCGCCGAAATCGCGGCGGTGAGGATCCCGGAGCTTTCGGCAGGTATGGTATTCGACATCGGGCTCAGTTGAATCCAGTCATCGCCGGCTTCACGCGGGGATACCGCCACATTATCGATATACCAACCTTCTTCGATTCCGCTGTAGATATTGTCCGTGATAAAATAGAAAGCCAGCCAAACCCATTCCCCGGCGTCATCGGATAGATCGAAGGCGGCGGACGACCAGTCGTTGGAGCCGGAATAGACCTCCAACGATGTGCCCGCCAGCGAGTAGGGATACCCGCCGTCGGGTTCAAGCAGGAAGAAGTTCACCCCGTTCCGGGAAATGGCGACCAAGCCGCCGTGCCAAGCGGTACCGCTGTCCGGTATGATCTCGGCATCGATCCAGTGCTGGAAAACAAGGCTGGGTGCGTTGGTGTGCAACCGGATTGGTGGCGTGACCACGCGCGACCACATCATAGTAGTGTAGCCGCTATACCACGCGTGATCCCCGCTGGTTGATCGATTGGTGGATATGCTCCAGAGGGCATTATCGCCTCCCACGGTCCACCCATTCGTGCCTTGCTCCATGTCGTCGAAGAAGTCATGGGAGAGGAGCTCCACACTCCAGTCCAGATCGATATTGCCGCTGTTGGTCAGGGTATAGATCAGGTTCGTTGCCGCTGATGGATCAAGGGCAATCATTTGTTCGTCGACCGGATCGATCTCCAGGGAGGCGAACAGCGCCGTGACTTCGGTTTCGGTGTCCGCGTTGGCATAGAGATTGGTATCTTCCGGCAGGAAGACCACGGCCTGTGTGGAAATGCCGCCGGGCGGAACAATGGAATCGTCCAGCCAGTCGAAGACGCCGTCCGTATTCGCAACGCCTCCCGTTAGAGAAGACTCCGCCAGCGACTGGCCCCATGTCAGGTCGGAGGCCTCGGGAGGCGTCAGGATGGACGGGATGGCCTTGTTCACAAAGAACGACCGGCTGACAGGCGGAGCGGGCTGGTATTCCTCGTCGCCCTCCTGTGTGGCCGTGATCGTGACTCCGCCGGACATGGAGAAGACAACCTGATTTTCGTTCGTGATCGTTGCCGGCCCGCTTTCGACGTGAAAACTCACGGGCAAACCGCTGGAGGCGGAGGCGCTTAATTCGACCACGTTGGTGGTGACAATATCGCCCTCAATCGGGTCGAACGTAATGGTCTGCGTTTTGCGGGCTTGACCGAGTGTCGTGGTGTTGGTCGCCGTATAATCACTCTCGCCGTTTTCGTTGACGGCTTTCACGCGCAGGAAGTATTCCGAGCCGGCTTCCAATCCTTCCACCAGGATATTGGTGGCCGAGGTCATCAGGTTGGAGTACCCCGGCACGAAGGCGCCTACCTCGACCGCCGCGTTTGTCCATGTGAGATTATCAATGCCGGCGGGGCGGGCGCCGGTGTTGGTCACCGTAATGGTGAAGGGGCCATCGATCCCCAGATCGCTAAACAGGGCGGTATTCACGCTGTTGGCCAGATCCGCGGTGCCGATCAGGTTGGTGGTGTTGATGTAGATGGCAATGGAGCCTCCCGGCTGCCCGGTAAACTTGCGATGGTCGAGACTTAATTGATCGAGATGTTCATCGATCAGCGATGAGATCAGATAGCCTCCACCCGAGTTCAACGTAAGCGCGGTACCGGTCATGGTATCGCTATTCCGCGCATTGTAGGCCGACCATACGATCCCTTCATTAGTCCAGATGATCGTGCGATAGGTGGCGTTGGGGTCGCCGGTCCCCGAAAAATCCTCGAACCCTCCCGTCCCGATTGTCGAACTGACGAAGGATTCATCGGTATGCACATCGAACACATATCCGGTGGCTCCGGACGGGGCGGTCCAGTAGGCCTCGAAGTAGGTATCCTCGACCAGTCCGACAAAGAGTTCGGGCGTATCGGGCGGCGGGCCCGACCGTGTTATGACCACCTGATCGGAGACCATCACCGGATCCGCCGCGGCGCGTTCGATGGAAAGGTCATTGAAAAAGAAGTCGTAGTCGCTTCCCGCGCCCGCGCTATGATTGAAGGCGCGGAAACGGGTGATTTCCATATTCGACCGGCCCGCAAAGGTCCGCGACTTCAGTGTCATCTCGTTGGCCGTCAGATCATAGGTGTCTTCGCCGGTTCGCGTCAGGGCCAATTCCACGCCCGTATCGGTGTAGGGCAGGGTGGTGGTGAAGCCGGCGGCGCTGTCGTTAATGCGATAATAGTCTTCGCCGCCCGCAAAATAGAATTCAAACAGGTATTCACCGTCGGGATTGAGCAACGCCACGCCCACGGAGCCTTCGTTTGCGACCCAGTTGTTTTCCAGTGTGACGCGGAAGGTATCGCCCGACCGAAGCGGTTGTCCGAATGGGCGGAGGGCCCTGGCATCGTCCCCGCTGTTGGCCCACAGGCCCCAGGCCGGCGAGTTAATGTCGAGGTTGGTGTGCTCGTTTGTGGTGGCAATAAAATGACCGGCGTTTGTTCCGGTTGTTTCAAGAATCCAGGCATTGAAGCCCGAGCCGGTGTTGTCCCCCGTTTCCCAACCGGAGCCGGAGGCCGAATCTTCGGCCACAACCGTGTCGGTTGGGTTGTTCGTTCCGGTGACCGTAATCACGTTGGTCCCGACGGCCAACGGAATATCCTCAATGCTCCACGACGCTTGCGCATTGACCAACCCGTCGGCTTCGGCATCAAGATTTTCCCATGTCAACTGACCGGACAGCCCGGCTCCGGCGGTGCCGGACACCATGTAGAACTCGTTGGAATAGGCCACGGAAATGTCCTCTTCGGGTTCCGTAATAACCAGCGCCAAGGTATCCACGCCGTTCCCGGAGAGCGGGTGGGTATTTTCCGTGTCGGGTTCGGAGGTGAACACCGTAAGCTCCGTGCCGTAGGCGGAAAGGTTGGTGGGTGAAAAGGTGATCGTCACATCGCGCGAGCGTGCGGCGGCGATGGAACCGGTCCAGCTTCCCGAGAAACCGGGGGGTAGGGCGATGTTGGTCACGGTTACGGCGATGTCGCCGTCGTTGTGAATCGTCATGACCCGCTGCGGTTCCGTATCGATCTGGACGTCGCCGAAATCGAGATCGCCTTCCAGACGCAAGGTGTCCGTGGCCACGATGCCGCTGACCATCAGCGAGAAGACTTGTTCGTCATCGGTCAGGGATCCTTTATGGGAGATGCGGATGGTGTAGTATCCCGCCTCTTCCGGTTCGGCGATATAGACCTGTTCGACGTTATCGCGGAAGTTATCGCCCGTGGTGGCGGCGTTGGCGGGATTGGACGGATCAAGAATCCAAGGGTAATTCGTCGTGCCGGATGGCGTAATGACGCGCAAGTCGAGATCGTTGACCAGCATCGGAGTGGTGTTGTTCAGGCCTCCAACGGGGGTGCCCGGCGGATCGGTCCACACCAGGGTGGCCCACAAATCATTTTCGCTGTCCCAATACACTTCGTATTCGATGGTTCCGCCGTCGTTCAGAACATCCTCCATCATGAATCCCGCGGTGGGCGCGTCGGCGTGCGCGGTGATGTGGTCCACCGCCACCCGGGTATTCATCAGGCCCCAACCGTTCCGGTAGTCCGGTCCCGGCTCGTCCAGGGAATCGGCGGTATGGATGATCAGCGCCTTGATGGTGCTGGCCAGCATGTACTCGCCGGGGAATGTGTTGCCGTACTGTTCCAGCAGGAGGATGGCCGATCCGGAGGCGTTGGGGGCGGACATGCTGGTGCCGCTGCTCGAATAATAATGTGTGTCACTGCTCGCCCCGGAAGATGTCAACCCGACGCCGTTGGCCACGATGTCCGGCTTGATCCGGCCGTCATCGGTCGGCCCCCATCCGCTGAACGTGCTCATCGTGGCCTTGTCCAGATCGCGTACGCCGTTGGTGACGGCGTCGTTGACCGCGCCGACCAGCAGCATGTTCTTCGCTACCCCGCCAAAGGGGATCGTGTCATAACCGCCTTTTTGAAAATCATCCAGGGGGTGTGTGGAGGAATCGTAGGTGGCGCTCACCCAGCTCCCGAAACGGTTGCGATAATAAAATGTGGTGCCGTTGGCTGGCGCGGCGTCATTGCGGTCATTGCCCGCGGATTGGACGGGGAGATAGTACAGGGCGTCATACACCAACTGGTCAATCTCCTCATCGTACCAGATATACTGACCGAAGAAGTCCGATTCCTGCCCGTTCCATGTGCCGAACCAATGCGGACCGGAATTGCCGGACCAACTGCCGCCCTCCCATCCGGCGACAAAGCCGTAGGAATGATTGGAAATCTGAATGGTTCCGTCCGGATCTTCCGGATCGGCCATGGCGCGACTGGTCATGTCGGTCAAGTCATCGTCGAAATCATATGCGTATAACGATGCGTTGGTCGCCATGCCGCGGGCACTCGCGTCGGCGCCGCGCGCGATCATGGTTCCGGCGACGTGAGTAGCATGATCGCTCAGCCCGGAACTATCGAAATTGGTGACGCGATCCGACACAAACTCGGTGTGGGTGGCCCGCACATTGCCCCCGTCCCAGATTCCGGCGGTGATACCGGCGCCGGAAAGGTGGTAGGGGGCGTCAATAACCAGGTCGGTGGCGGTGGAGACGGCGGCGTTGACATTCAAGGTGGTTCGATAGAGGGGGCCGAGTTCCTCCGTGTAATCCACCAGGATCATTACGGTATCGTTGGTTTCGATCCGCATGGGGGAGCCGGTCCGTTCGGCCCAGGCTTTCGCGCGTTCGTAGGCCTCCTGATTCCGCCGCCGTAACTCCTCCACGCGCCGCGCGCGGTATTCCGGATCGGTCAGGCGGGAGGGGAATGGACGCGTTGCCTCTTCATCGGGTGATTCCGCGGGTTGAGCCCGGCGTTCCGTTCGTGCGTGGAGGGATTCGGCATCGACCGGTTTGAGCTCACCGTCCCGATACACATAATATTCCGGTTCAGCCTCTTCGGCGGTATCGCCCGGTAATCGTTTCGTTTGCTTTTCCTGCGGTGGCTCATCGGCCGGATGGGGGGCGGGTTCCGGTTCGGGGGGATCCGGAGGCGGATCCCGCGGGAGCGGATCTTCGAGAGGCAGAGGATCGTTCGGGGGATCCCGGGGCGTGGGTACGAGAATCAGCGCAAATGCCGCGGCCAGAAGCAAAAAGCCGGAAACCGCCAGAATAAACCGTTTTCTGTTCATGTATGGACACTTCAACGTATGCTTGATCTTTTCTCCTTGACCGGGCGCTCGCGGCATTCCGTTGAACCTTCCTTGTTAAACCATACGCGCTGGAGGAATAAACGTCTAGAGAAGGGTCGTCATATTGCGGCGGGGATAACAGCCGAACTTCCAAAAAAGACGGCGGTTCCATGCGGCGAAACGGCTTTGGCGGTCGTTTCGTGAACCCGGGCGTGGAAACCGCGACATACCGCCTTGACTTGCCCGGACGGCCTCATTACGTTAGAGCTCTTTTAATTCCGGTTGATCGTCAAGCGGGTGGGTCCGCAAGGGATGGATCGGGCCTGCGGATTGCCCGATGGTGTAATGGTAGCACACGGCCCTTTGGAGGCCAGAGTCCAGGTTCGAGTCCTGGTCGGGCAACCATCGTGATCAAGACAGGGGGGAACAGAATTGCTCATATTTTCAGGTACAGCACATGAAGAACTGGCCCGGCGCCTGGCGTCGTTTGTAGGCCAGAATCTGGGTGCGGTTGATATCAGCCGGTTCCCGGACGGCGAGATCATGGTTAAGATCATCGAAAACATCCGCGGGCGGGATGTGTATATCGTACAGCCGATTTGTTATCCGCCGAACGAAAACCTCATGGAATTACTGATTATGATTGATGCGGCGCGGCGCGCGTCGGCGGCGCGCATCACGGCGGTGTTGCCCTTCTACGGGTATGCCCGCCAGGATCGAAAGGATCAGCCGCGGGTTCCGATCACGGCCAAACTGGTGGCGAATCTTCTGGTGGCCGCGGGTACGAGCCGGTTGTTGACGATGGATCTGCATGCCCAGCAGATCCAGGGGTTTTTTGATATTCCGGTGGATCACCTGCACGCGGCGCCGGTGATGGTGAAATATCTCCGCTCGCAGAACCTGGAGAATCCGGTGGTGGTTTCGCCCGATGCGGGCGGTTCCAAAATGGCGTATGCGTATTCCGAAATGCTGCGTTGCGGGCTGGCTTTTGTGGCCAAGCAGCGTAAAGGGCCGAGCGAGGTCGAAGCCATCAACGTGGTGGGCGAGGTCGAGAACCGGAACGCCATTCTGGTTGACGATCTTTCGACCACGGGCGGGACCTTGACCGAGGCGGCCCGGATTCTCAAGGAGCGTGGCGCCCGGTCGGTGCGCGCGGCGGTGACACACACGCTCATTACGGAAAAAGGAATGGAGCGATTGAAACAATCGCCGATTGAAGAATTGGTAACCACCGACAGTGTGCCGAAAAAAGAGTGGAAAGGGTGTCCGATCAAGATATTGTCCGTGGCGGAATTGCTGGGCGAGGCATTGATCCGCATCCACAACAATCAGTCCGTTACATCGCTTTTCAAAATATCAGAATAAAGGGAGCGCTACGATGAAAGAAGAAACCAAGCTACGCGCCGAGTCGAGAACGGAAACCGGCTCGAGCGCCATGAACCGGCTACGGAAGCGGGGCCTGATGCCCGGCGTTATTTACGGGACGGAAAAGGACCCCGTCCATGTCCAGTTCAGCGAACATGATTTCACCCAGTTTCTTCGGCATCATACCAGCGAGAACGTCATGCTGGACGTGGATGTCGAAAACGAAGACACCCACAAGGTGTTGATCCGCGAGGTTCAACACCATCCGTTGACGGGCCGGCCGGTCCATGCCGATTTTTATGAGTTGTCGATGACCCGCAGGGTCAATGTGGATATTCCCATCGAGCTCGTGGGGGAACCGGCGGGGGTTACCCAGCAGGGCGGGGTCTTGGAGCATCTGTTGCGGGTGCTGGAAGTCGAGTGTCTGCCCGGCGATATTGTCGAACAGTTCGAACTGGATGTCAGCGCCTTGGAAATCGGCGACCGGTTGGCCGTCAAGGATCTGCCGGTGGACCGGCAGAAATACGATATCATGATCGATGACGAGGTGGCGGTGGCGTCGGTTGCCGCGCCGCGCGTTGAAGAGGAAGTCGAAGCCGAAGAAGCTGAGGAAGCGGCCGTCGAGGGCGCGGAGCCGGAGCGGATTGGTGAAAAGGCCGAGGGCGAGGAAGCCGGGGAAGACGAGGGAGAGAAGAAGGAATAAGGGCGTGGAGAAAGGACGAGTTGGAGCGCTGGAGTATGGAGCCACGGGGGAAGTTGTATTCATTTCCTGGTCTGGTCGTTTCCGCATGACTCCATCACGTTGCCACTCCATTTCCGCAAGCCTCCGAACGCTTCGAGCGCCGGTCGGGAGCGGTCCGTGAAACTGGTTGCCGGTCTGGGAAATCCGGGCGACCGGTATACGGGTACGCGTCACAATGTGGGATTTGAGGTCGCGGATGAGCTGGCCCGTCGGGCCGGTGCGAAATTCCGGCGCAGTTGGCGGTTCCCGGTTTTTCAGGCGTCCTCCGTGCAGGGAAATGAGACGATCTTGCTGGTCAAGCCCCGATCCTTCATGAATCGAAGCGGGGGAGCGCTGGCGCTGCTGATGCAGCGGAAGGGGCTTGCGCCGTCCGATTTGATCGTGGTACTGGATGATACGGAACTGGAGTGCGGACGTTTGCGTATCCGCCCGCGCGGGGGCGCAGGGGGGCACAAGGGGCTGCAATCGGTCATCGAATGCCTGGGTACGGACGAGGTGGTGCGCATTCGGATTGGAATCGGCCCGCGTCCGCCGGGACATGAGTTGGTGGAATATGTGTTGAGCCGGTTCACACCGGAACAGCGTGAACAAGTCGGTCGGAGTATTGCACTTGCCGCAGACGCGGTCGAATGCGTGGTGGTTGAGGGCGTGGACCGGGCGATGAACAGGTTTAATCAAGGAGCAGAGCGTTGAATACCTACGAAGGTGTATTTATTCTGGATGAGTCACTGAAGGACGAGTCGCTGGAAGATGTGTTGGGCGGCGTGCGCAAGGACATCGAGTCCCTGGGCGGAGAAGTGGGCAGTGTGACACGTTTGGGCCGACGGTCCTTTGCGCGTCCGCAGAAGAAAAAAGAGTCCGGCATTTTCTTTGTCATGGTGTTCGAATTGGCGCCGGACAAGGTGGCCCCCCTGCACGCGCGGATGAAGATGAAGAATGAGATCTTTCGCGTCCAGGTCGGGCGTGCGCCGGTCGCCGACGAAACGCGGGCATCGGATCGGCCGGGGGAGACGGAGAAACGCGAACCCGCACGAAAAGCGGAACGGGCGGCCGGGACCAAGTCCGCCGGGGAGTGAAGACATGGCTTCTATGAATAAAGTTTTCTTAATGGGGCATTTGACCCGTGACCCGGAAGTCCGTTACATCCCGTCGGGCGCCGCCGTTGCCGATATGCGCCTGGCCGTGAACCGCCGGTACAAGACCCAGCAGGGCGAAGACAAGGAAGAGACTTGTTTTGTCAATGTGTCCGCCTGGGGCCGCACGGCGGAGACGTGCGGGCAGTATTTGAGCAAAGGTTCACAGGTGCTGGTCGAAGGCCGGTTGCGGTATGACGAATGGGAAAAGGAAGGCCAGAAGCAAAGCCGCTTGAGTGTGGTGGCGGAACGTGTGCAGTTCATGGATTCTCCGCGGCGCGCCCAATACGGGGATGCGCCGGACACGGAGGGAGCCAAAGCGTCCGCCGACCGTCCGTCCGGCCCGGCACGGGAAGAACCTTCGGACCCGGCGGGCGATGACGACGATTTGCCGTTTTAACGTGGCGCTACCGGTCAGGGAAGATCGTTTGGATTTCCGTTTCAGGGACCGCGCCGATAACACACACACAGGGATCAGGATGGAACGATGAAAAGACAAAGCAAGAAGAAACGGGGCATGTCCCGGCGAAGGGAAACCCCCGATGTGGGCGCCCGTGGCGCGAAGCGACTCGACGGGGTCGGCGCCATTGATTACAAGGACGCCGAGCTGCTGCGCCGGTTCATGAC
This sequence comes from Kiritimatiellia bacterium, assembly GCA_007134735.1. Lineage (GTDB taxonomy): Bacteria > Verrucomicrobiota > Kiritimatiellia > SLAD01 > SLAD01 > SLKG01. Next base: position 2,391 of record SLKG01000132.1, on the reverse strand, counting down.
GGAACGCGGAAAGATCATGCCCCGGCGCTCCACGTATGCCTCGGCCAAGCAACAGCGCCAGATCAAGCGTGCCATTCGCCGGGCCCGTGTATTGGGTTTGCTGCCCTGAAGAAAGGAAGGGACCATGTCCAAAGAAGTCATCTTGATGGCGGATGTTGAAGGACTCGGCGTGGAAGGTGATGTCGTGCAGGTAGCGGTGGGGTATGCCCGTAATTACTTGCTGCCGAAGAAACTGGCGGCGCCGGTAACCGACGCCACGCGCAAACGGCTCCACCGGATCCGCGAGGAGCGCGACGCCCGGTTGGCGCAGGAAGAGGCCGGAGCACGCGAACTCGCCTCAAAGCTGGAAGGGCTTTCCTGCACGGTTACCGTAAAAGCCGGAGAGGAAGGAAAATTGTTTGGTTCCGTGACGCCCGCCGATATCCTGGCCGCGGTCGCGGAGCAGGGGGTCGAATTGGACAAGAAACAGCTCGACCTGTCCGAACCCATTCGCGAACTGGGAGTATTTGAACTTCCCGTCAAATTACATCCGAACCTCAGCGCAACGCTGAAGGTCTGGGTGGTTGAGGAATAGAAACGATATGCCGTCACGGGTCACTTCCGCAGGTTCAACAAGGAGTGACCTGATACCCCCTTACAGCGAGGAGGCCGAGCGGGGGGTATTGGGTTCGGCTCTGCTGGATTCCGCCCGCGTGGTGGATCTTTGTATTCAGCAGGGCGTTCGCAAGGACGCCTTCTACATGGAAGCCCACCGCCTGATTTTCGATGCTCTCGAGAATATGATCAACGACGGCAAGCCGGTTGACCTGTTGACCGTGGGGCAGTATTTGCGGGGCGAGGGTCAACTGGACCGGGTGGGCGGCGATTCCTACCTCGAAGCGCTGGTGGACAGCACCCCGACCTCCGCGCACGCTGATTATTACATCCAGATCGTCCGCAACAAACACCTGCTTCGTTCGATCATCGACCGCTCCCGTGAAGCCATAGAGAAATGCATGGGCGATATCCAGGAGGCCGAGCCCATTCTGCACGAAACCGAACAGGCCTTTTTCGAGATTGGCGACACCACGCATCAGAAGATTGCCCCGTGGGGGGACCTGGTCAAGGATTCGATGCAGCAGATCGAAAACATATACCAGAACCGCGAGGCCATAACCGGGATTCATACCGGTTTCAAGGATCTGGACACGGTATTGCAGGGATTTCATCCGGGCGACATGATCATCTTCGCGGCGCGGCCGTCGATGGGAAAAACGTCGTTGGCGATGAACATCGCGGAAAACATTGCGCTGGGTAAGGGGGACCAGGTTCGGCGGCCGGTGGCGATTTTCAGCCTGGAAATGTCGCGCGAGCAACTCGTGCGCCGTATGATTTGTTCCCATGCGCGCGTATCCTCGCAGAAGTTAAGCGGCGGGTTCATTTCGCAGGTCAATCACGGCCAGTTGATACAGGCGGCCGATGCGTTGAGGAAAGCCGACATTTATCTCGATGACTCGGCCGGATTGACGGCCTTGGACATCCGCGCGCGTGCCCGGCGTCTTGTGCGCATGGCCAAAGTGGAGTTGATTGTCGTGGATTACCTGCAGATGGTTCATTATCCGCAGTATGCCCGGGAAGGCCGGCAGCGCGAGGTGGCGGCCATTTCATCCGCCATGAAGGCCATGGCGAAGGAACTTCGGATTCCGGTACTGGTATTGAGCCAGTTGAGTCGCGCCCCGGAAACGCGCGACCGGTTGGCCGTTCCCAAGCTGTCCGACCTCCGGGATTCCGGCTCCCTGGAGCAGGATGCCGACGTGGTGGGCCTGTTGCGCCGCCCCTGCAAGTACCCGGATGATGAAGACTGCGAAGACAAAACACTGGCCATCCTTGATATTGCCAAACACCGAAACGGTCCGACGGGTCTTGTGCGCCTGCACTTCGAAGAGGAGTTTACCCGCTTCGGAGATCGAGCCCGCGGGGTGGATACCGAATACTCTTATGAAGGCGCATCGGAAGGATTTGAAGCATGAACGTATGGGTCCGCGCCACATTGTGCCTATTCCTCCTGTGTCTGCTCCCTGCCGTCGGCCGGGGCATGACCGTGTCCGAGATACGGGTTGATCATCGAGGTCCGGGCGAGCTCGATGAAGAATTCGTTCTGGCGCACGTCAGCCTGGAGGTGGGGGACCCGTACAGTCCGGCGGCCGTGGCGCGGGATGTGCGTTTGCTTCATGAAACGGGCCGGTTTCGTTACGTGGCCACGGAAGTGGAGCCGTTGCCCCGTGACCGGCTCGCCGTTATTTATGTGATAGAAAGCAAACCCCGCATTCGCAGTCTTCGAATCGAAGGCGCTGATCGAATCGGTAACCGCAGGGTCCGGGATCTGCTCGAACTCGGCGTCGGCGACCGGGT
>SLKG01000150.1 GCA_007134735.1 Kiritimatiellia bacterium | reverse complement strand
TGCGCGAGCAAGCCTACAGGGACGTATTCACGGCGTCCCCGCAAGCAGTCATCCGTGGGGGGCGGCCCTGCCCCGCTGTGGATACTGCCGCGAGCTCAGCCTACAGCCGCCGGAACACCAGCGTGGCGTTGGTGCCGCCGAAACCGAAGCTGTTGGACATGGCGACATTCAGGCGGACGTTATCGCGCCGTTCACGCACGATATCGATGCCCTCGGCGCCCGGATCCAGGTCCTGGATATTGGCCGAGGCGGCGATGAAGTCGTTCTCCATCATGAGCAGTGTGTACACGGCTTCATTGACCCCCGCGGCGCCGAGCGCATGACCGGTCAGCGATTTGGTGGCGTTGATCGGCGGAATCTTTTCCCCAAAGATTTCCCGGAAGGACTCCAACTCCTTAATATCGCCGACGGGAGTGCTGGTGCCGTGCGTATTGATGTAATCGATGGGTTGCCCGTTCAGCCCTTCCATGGCCATGCGCATGCATCGTATGGCGCCTTCGCCGGAGGGTTGAACCATGTCCATGCCGTCGGACGTGGCCCCGTATCCGATAAGCTCCGCGATGATTTTTGCGCCGCGCGCGCGGGCATGTTCGAGCTCTTCGAGGATCAGCATACCGCCGCCTCCTGAAATAACGAAGCCATCGCGATTTACGTCAAACGGGCGAGAGGCGGTTTCGGGCGTTTGATTGAAACGGGAGGAAAGGGCGCCCATGCCGTCGAACATGACGGTGGTGCCCCAGTGCAGTTCTTCCGCGCCGCCCGCAAAGACGATATCCTGTTTGCCCATCTGGATGAGCTCGGCGGCGTTTCCGATGCAGTGTGCGCTGGTGGCACAGGCCGAGCTGATGATGTAGGTGGCGCCCTTGATCTTGAACGCCGTCGCCAGGTTGGCCGCGATGGCGGAAGACATGCAGCGGGTCACCATGTAGGGGCCGACTTTCCGGGCGCCTTTCTCGCGGACGGTGTCCGCGCACAAAATGACGTTCTTTGTGGAGGCCCCGCCCGATCCGGCGATGAGACCGGTTCGCGGATTCGAAATGTGTTCCTCGGTTAAGCCGGCTTCTTCGATGGCCTCGCGCATGGATACGTAATTGTATCCGGTGGCGTCGCTCATGAACCGTCTCAGTTTTCGATCGACCGCGTCTTCCAGGTTAAGGCTGATCGGGCCGTACACGTGGCTGCGGAAGTTCATATCCGCGTATTCCTGGCTGAAACGGATTCCGGAACGCCCCTCCCGGAGCGAAGCCAGTACTTCCTGTTTGTTATTACCGATGCTGGATACAATGCCGTATCCGGTTATCACTACGCGTCGCATAGTTGTCTCCCTAGAATCCTTCAGTTGATGTAAACATGCCGACCCGTAAATCAGCGGCTGTATAAATGGTCCGTCCGTCAACCGCCATCTCGGCGTCGGCGATTCCCATATTCAGTTTTCGTAAAATGACCCGGTTCAGATTGACCGTATAGGTTACCTGTTTGTTTGTGGGCAAAACCTGCCCGGTAAATTTCACTCCGCCTACGCCGAGCGCGCGCCCACGTCCGGGCGCGCCCGACCAGCAGAGGAAGAACCCGACCAACTGCCACATGGCGTCCAGACCCAGGCATCCCGGCATAACGGGATCCGACTCAAAGTGACACTTAAAAAACCAAAGATCCGGATGAATATCAAGCTCTGCTATGATTTGGCCCTTCCCATGCGGGCCGCCGTCCTCCGTGATGGACACAATGCGGTCGCACATCAGCATGGGGGGGAGCGGCAGACGCGCGTTGTCGGGACCGAATAAACGGCCTTCGCCCGCCATAATCAGCTCTTCTCTGGTATAGGAATTCTTCTTCATGTAGGGGGAATATGCCGTTTTGGGCCGTTGCAGGTCAATGTTTTTGCGCGGAAGAGGCGGATCCAAGTCAGGATCGAGTCAGAAAACGGCTCATATCCATCAGAGGTGGTCATCAAGAAAACGAAGGATTTGTTTCTGATACCGGTTTGGGTCAGCCGAGAGAAAATCGACATGTCCGGCATTCTCAACCAGCCATAAGTGTTTCGGTTCGGGAGCCCGGTCGTACAGTGCCTTCAATTCATCCGGACGGATATAGGGGTCATTGGCCCCTCCAATCAACAACAAAGGACAGGTCAGGGCGGCCACGCGATCGTAGGGGGAAATCTCCCGGGCGTTCACGCCGAGGATCCATTCCGTGAACGGACGATACAGGGCGCCGGCCAGCCAGCCGGGGAGACCGAAACGACGGCGGAACCGGCGATCCACCGCTCGCAGGGCCGTGTCATACGTGTTATCGACAATGACCGCCCGAACCGATTCGAGTTGTTCCGCCGCCAGCAGTACGGTGGCGGCGCCCTGCGATACACCGAGGCACCCGATACGCTCAAGACCCCGATCTTGAAGATATCGGACCGCGGCCAGTAGATCTTTTGTTTCGTAGTAGCCGACGGAAATCTTTTCCCCGTCGCTTTCGCCCTGTGCCCGGGCATCGTATAACAGTACCCCGTATCCGGCCTCGTTCAGGAATCGTGCCCGCGCGAGCATCGAGAGCCGGTTGCTTCGGAACGGGTGGAGCAGGATCATGGCGGAGGATGCGCGTTCACCCGGCGCATACCATCCGCGTAGTGTCAGGCCGTCGGTGGTGACGAATGATATTTCCTCGAGCGATACGGGAAAGTCCTTGGGGGGCGAACCCACCGAAGTCGGGAAGGGAGCGGTATGCGACCGGGCGCTGATCCATGAGACGGCAACAAAAGCCGGGAATCCGATCGCAAAACCAATAATGACCAGGTGCCATAGCATATATTTCATGTGGCATTTACATCCGTTGAATCAGCCGACTACACTATATGTGTTCCCCGGTTAATTACAACCGCGTCCCCATTGACGAAACCGGCAATCTCTTCAGCCAGTTCTTCCGGCATCCGCACGGGGAGGTCATGTCCCATCCCGGCGAATTCGGTGAATCGGGACCCGTCGAGTTTGGAGTGGAGCCATTCGGCCGCAGAACAGGGGATAATGGCGTCTTCCCGGCCGTGCAGTAAGAGCGTGGGGACCTCGATATTGGAAGTGAGATCGCGAAGATCGGATGCGGATAAATATTTGAGTCCGTCATGCAATTGATCCGGGTCATAAACCATGGCCTCGTTGACGTATGTTTCACCGGTTGCCTTGTCGAGTATGAGCGGATGGGCGCACTCCCGGTAGAAGCGGGACAACGTTCTGCCCGGCGCGATCTTCAGGCCGCCCATCATGGCCTGCACACGCAGGGCGGATTGACCGTGCGGCCAGTCATGGCTGCGGCAGAAACGGACCGTGCTGCCGATCAGGACCACGCCCGTAATCTCATCGGGAAAGCACGCGGCTTGTTCCAGGGCGATCATGCCCCCCATGGACCACCCGATCAAGAGGGCGGAACCGGGGATGTGTTGGATGTGCTTGTTCAGGCGTACGGTATAAGGCGAAGGCATATCGCGGGACCCGCCTGGTTGGGATGGGTGGTGAAGATCGAGCAGGTCCAGGCAGACCACCTTCACCTCGAGCCGGGTTTCAAGCTGGTGCGCCAAGGGGGCGATGCGTTGGGGCGGGCAGGCCCAACCGGTAATCAGGACGACGGTGTGTTTCACAGCCGTCCCTCCTTCCGGGCGCACGTCACAATGGCGTCCGCCGCGCGTACAAGGTCCTCTTCCGTGTGGGCCAGCGTGAGAGACAGCCGGAGACGTGCACGGCCTTGCGGCACCGTAGGCGGACGAATGGGTACGGCGAGGATGCCTTCCGCCCGAAGCCGCCGGGAAAGGGACAGGGCGGCGGCATTGTCGCCGACCCGGATCGGAATGATCTGACTCTCTGACCGCATGGTATCCAACCCGGCCTCGCGCAACCGGTTCCGGAAATGATCGGCCCGGCGCAGCAGTGTTTCGCCGAGACCCGGTTCCTTCTCCACGACCGCGAGGGCACCCAGTGCCGAGCCCGCGACGGCGGGAGGAAGCGCGGTGGTGAATATCAGCGTCCGCGCGCGATTGATGAGCAGCGCGCGCACGCGATCCGAACAGGCCGCGAAACCGCCGTATCCCGCCAGTCCCTTGCTCAAGGTGCCCATCGAGATATTGATCTGCTCCTGCAAACCCAGTTCGGCAATTCGGCCTTTCCCGTTCGGGCCGAAGACGCCGGTCGCATGCGCCTCGTCGATCAGGATCATGGCGTTGCGCTGTTCCGCGATTTCAGCAATCTCCCGCAAGGGGGCCAGGTCGCCGTCCATGCTGAATACCGACTCGGTGACCACCAGGCGCCGACCCCCGCCGTTGTGCTTCTTCAGCAGCGTATCCAGATGGTCGGCCTCGTTGTGATGGAACCGGTAGAGACGGGCGCGGCTCAAGGTGACGGCATCAATGATGCTGGCATGGACCAGGCGATCGGCGAATACGGCGTCCCCGCGGCCGACCAGGGCCGGAATGGTTCCGGCATTTGTCATATAACCGCTGCCAAACAGAACCGCCGTCGGATACCCCTTGTGTTCGGCCAACGCATGTTCCAGTTGTTCATGCGGGGGGAGGGTGCCCGTCACCAGGCGGGACGCCGTGGCCCCGGCCCCGTATGCGTGAAGGGCCGCTTCGGAAGCGGCGATCACGTCGGGGTGACGGGCCAGATTCAGATAATCGTTGGACGACAAGTTCAGCCATTCGCGGTGCGCGTCGCGAAAGAGGCCTCCAACCGATGGATACACGTCGATACAACGGGTTCGCTGTTCGCGATCCCATTCCGTCCGTAAGCGGTCGATCCATTGTTCTTGTTTCATATTGACACAACGAGTCCCAACGACTTTTCATAGGCGCACGGATATTATGAAGTAATAACGTCATCGACGGGGAATTGAAATAGAAATCAAATGATTGCTTCCGAAGAACAACAAAACTGGTTGCGGCTGGCCGAGAAGGCGCGGCGCGGCGAAACCCTTGAGCGGGAAGAGGCCTTGGCGGTTCTGGAATCGCAGGATGACGAACTGTTGGCTGTGTTGGATGCCGCGTTTCGTGTCCGCCTGCACGGACACGGGCGCGAAGTGCGACTCCATGTCCTGCGCAACGCCAAGAGCGGGACCTGTCTCGAAAATTGCGCGTTTTGCAGTCAATCCGTGGGTGTGGACAGCGGCATACAACGATACAAACTCCAGACCGTGGAACAGCTGGTGGAAGGAGCCCGTGAAGCGCACGATCGACAAGCGTTCCGATATTGCATGGCCACGGCGTCCCGCGGTCCGTCCGACGGGGAACTGGAGGTGATCTGTAAAGCGGTCGAAGAGATCCGGCACGATGTACCCATTGAAATCTGCACATCATTGGGCCTGCTGACGGAGGAACAGGCCGCGCGCCTGGCGCATGCGGGTGTGCATCGCTTCAATCACAACCTGGAAACCTCCCGGGACTATTTCCCAAAGATATGCTCAACGCACACGTACGACGATCGCGTGGCGACCATCCGCGCAGCCAAGAAAGCGGGCATGGACGTATGTTGCGGGGGCATCATCGGTATGGGCGAAACGCTGCGGGACCGCGTGGAACTGGCGTTTGCCTTGAAGGACCTGGACGTGGATTCAATCCCCGTTAATTTCTTCGATCCGCGTCCCGGTACGCCGCTTGCGCATGTACCGCGTCCATCGCCGGTGGAATGCCTGAAAGCGCTGGCCATGTTCCGTCTGGTCAATCCCAAAACCGAGATTCGGATGGCGGGCGGCCGGGAGGTCAACCTGCGCCATCTTCAACCGCTGGCGTTGTATGCGGCCAACTCGATGTTTACGGAAGGCTATCTGACGACGGCCGGCCAGGGCTACGAGCGCGACCGGGCGATGATCGAAGAGGCCGGTTTTGTGGTAGTGGAATGGTCGGCGGCGGGAGGGTGAAATATGAAAAACAGCCGGGCCGAAGAATCACTGAGAAAATTGATGGACGGGAACGAGCGGTTCGTTTCGAGGCGGGAATGCTGTCCGAATCGGTCGCTGGATCGTGCGTGCGCGGTGGCCGATGCCCAGCACCCCTTTGCGGCGGTGCTGGGATGTTCCGATTCCCGTGAGTCGATGGAGGTCATTTTCGATTGCGGCATCGGCGATTTGTTTGTCGTGCGTATTGCAGGGAATGTGTGTGACGACCTGGTGCTGGGCAGTTTGGAATTTGCGGCCGCGGAACTGGATGTTCCGTTGATCCTGGTATTGGGCCACGAGAGTTGCGGCGCGGTACAAGCCGCACTCCAGGGGGCGGCGCCCGGCCACATGGCCGCGCTGTTGGATGCCATCAAACCCGCCGTGGATTGGGCCCGGGAACAAACGGGGGATATGGTCGATCAGGCCGTGCGTAGGAATGTCCGGAATGTCGTGACGCAATTACGGGAGTCCAGTTCCATTCTGGACGAGCGATGCCGGCGGGAAAATCTTCGGATTGCGGCGGGATACCACAATTTGCACACGGGTAAAGTCGAATTACTGGATGGGTAATTCAAAGAAGTGTGGCGGTAACCCGGATAATTCGTTAAGCTATAGACATGATCGAAATGCAGGCCACCATTCGTAACGCGCAGGGCATACATTGCCGTCCCTCCGCCGTCATCATGAAGGAAACCCAGAAATACGATGGGGAGGTCCGCGTACTGTCTGACAAGGCCGATTGCGACTTGCGTTCGGTCATGGGGCTATTGGCCTTGGGGTTGGAGCGCGGCGAAGTTATAACCATCCGCGTGGACGGCAACGGGGAAGAGGAAATGTGCAAGCGATTGGTAGCCCTTTTTGAAACGGAATTCGATTTCCCGCCGAGAGACGGTTGATCTGTACCGGAAAGTGGCCTTAGCCGCGCGTGATAACGCGTGGTAGAAGCGGACAAAAGGCGGGCCGAATCCTCCACCCCGTAGAGGCCAGGCGTTGGCGCGGCGAAAATGGGCATGATAAATACGCGATGGATCCTGGCGGGGCTGTTGCCCCTGGTACTGGCCGTTTTCGTGCGTGCCTGGTTCGCGGCCGCTTTTTTGGAGTCGCCCCTGTTCACGCCGCTCGAAGGCCAGCACGACCGCACGCTCTACCACGAAGCCGCCCGGGAAGTGGCGGACGGCAAACACGTTCCGGACGGTTCGTTCCAGCATATGCCCCTGTATCCCTGGGTGCTGGGTGCGGGGTATGCCGCATTCGGAGACGATCTGCGCGTGTCGGCCACCCTCGGTATTGCGTGTGACGTGGTTACCGTGCTCTTGATTGTACTGCTGGCGGCACGGCTGGGGGCGCGCCCGATTCCCGCCGGTGTGGTTGCCGGACTGTATGCCCTGTATCCGCTGGCGATCGTGTATGCGACGCTCACCATGCCGAACACGCTGAATACCCTGCTGCTTACGGCGACGGCGTTGGCGCTGACGGGGCTTCATGACCGGAAGACGGGCGCATGGGCGGGTGTAGGATTGTTGTGTGGAATCACCGCGCTCGGGTTTGCCGGCATGTTGCCGGTGGCCGTGGTGTTCCTGCTTTGGCGCCTGACGAACGGATGGCGGCGGGACCCTGGGCCCTGGAAGGGCATCCTCCTGTTTGCGGTTGCTTTTGCGCTGCCTTTGATTCCCGTGGCCGTTCACAACACCCGGGCGGAAGGCGCGTTTGTCCTGCTCACCACGCACGGCGGATTCAACTTCTACATGGGGAACCATGAACGGGCGACCGGGTATCCGGTGCGTGTTCGCGATTTCCGGATGACCGCCCGGGCCATGCTGGAGGATGCCCATCGCGCGGCGGAGCAGGAAACCGGCCGAACGTTGACCCGCGCGGAGAGTTCGGAATGGTGGTTTGCGCGAGGGCGGGCGTTTTGGAGGGAATCCCCGGGCGAGGCCGTGATGCTGACCTTGAAGAAGGCGGCTCTCTTCTGGAATTTCCGTGAGGTGGACGATCTACGAATGCTGGAACAGTTGCGGTTGACGGATGGGCTCTTCCGAACGCCGGTGTGGCCGGGGTTTGCGGGGTTCGGCCTGCTGGGTTTGATCGGACTTCTTTATGCGCGAGGGTCGGCCGCCGCAAAAACGGTACTGCTCACCGGCATGGCGTCGATCGTTCTTTTCTTTATCACGGCGCGGTATCGATTGACGTTCGTGCCCCTCATGGCCGCGCTGGGCGCGGCCGGGTTAGCCGGGTTGTGGGCGAAGTTCCGCGCGCGCGATTTGCAGTTGTGGTGGTTGATTCCGGCGGCGGTCATTGTGGCGTATCCGTTTCCCGTACGGGATCTGCGACCTTTCGATTATCTCAATGCCTCCGTGCAGGTGCTGGGCGCGGGCCGGCCGGAATACGCGCTGGCGTTAGCGCGTGAAGGATTGGAAATCGATCCCCGCAACGCCGATCTATGGTTTGCCGGCGGGAACGCCATGGCCGCGCTGGAACGGTACGAAGAAGCGGTCGACTATTTCGCGCAGGCTGTTCGCGCCAATCCCGCGCACGCGATCGCACGGTATAACCTGGCTCTCAGCCTGGCGCGCCTGGGACGTGTGGCGGAGGCGGTTGCCGTATTGGAGGAATGGGTGACGCATGCCCCGCACGATCGCCGCGCGGCGGCGTTGTACCGGGATCTGAAGGCCGTGCTGGAAGCGCCCTGACGCGAGAAGGATTCGGTCATGCCGGGACGGTCGAGACCGCTCCGGCGGCGGGGTGGCTTTGGAGATCCCTCGACCCGGCTCGGGATGTCCCGTGGGGGTATCAACCCGATGCGTTGATTTCGATCATGCGTTTCACGGCACGGTATGCGCGGGAGCGGATGTCTTCGGGCACTTCGATCACGTAGCGGTTATATCGAAGGGCGTCCCGTGTATCCTCCAGCGTGATCTCATTCATGTGCGGACACCGGATACTGCAGATACGGACCATTTCCTTGTCTGGATTCTCCGAGGCGATGTTATCGCCCATGCTGCATTCCGTCAGCAGGAGATATCGTCCGGCGGGGTGATCACGCACATAGTTGATCATGGCATTGGTGCCGCCCGAAAAATCAACCACATCAATGACATCCGGTGGGCATTCGGGATGAGCCAGCACGATGACGTCAGGAAACTGACGCCGCGCATTTTCGACGTCCTCAACCGTGAATTGTTCATGCACTTCGCATCGGCCGGGCCAGCCGATCAACTGGTAATCCAGTTCCGTGTCCGCTTTTTCCGGCGGAAGTGTCGTTGGAAATATGACGTGTTTGCCGGTTTCACGCGCGGTATTGCGGGCGAGGTATTCATCCGGCAAGAATATTACCGTATCGGCGGCAAGCGATTCCACCACGGCCGCGGCGTTTCCGGACGTGCAGCAAATATCCGATTCCGCTTTCACGTCGGCATAGGTATTCACGTAGGACACGACGGGCACACCGGGAAAGCGCTTTTTAAGATCGATCACATCTTTGGCGGTGATACTGGCGGCCAGGGAACAGCCGGCTTTTTCAGCCGGCAGCAGCACCGTCTTATGCGGGCTGAGAATCTTGGCGGTTTCCGCCATGAATCGCACACCGCAGAACACGATTACGTCCCTGTCCGTCGTGGCGGCTCTTCGGCTCAGGTCCAGGGAATCGCCCCGGTAATCCGGTACCGATACAAAAAGGGCGGGCTCCATGTAATTATGCGCGAGGATAACAGCGTTGCGCTCCTCCTTGAGCCGGAGCACCTCGTCGGCAATCTCCGCCTTATAGCGCAATTCCGCGTCCGGTACGATGGCGCTCAGGCGCGCGCGCATGGATTCGTATGTGTCGGCGACGGTCATGGATACGTCCTTGATTGGGTAGTACACCATACCGCGGGGCCAGAGATGATTTCAAATTATTTTATGACCGGCAACCCGCGTTGCCAAACAGGTCTGCCCAACCTGGAGGCAAGCCGGGACACAAGGTGGAACCGGTCAGGCAGGAATGCCTGACCTACAGTAGGTCGGGCATTCCTGCCCGACGGGAAGCACCGTCCGCGGTTGGCTTGGAAATACGGGCCCTGGCGGAGCGGTGGAATGCCGGTAGTTCGCTCGATCGACTTTACATTTCCCGGTGCGGATTATATGGTGGGTGGGCTTTGAAGCCGGAGTGGCGGAATGGCAGACGCACCAGACTCAAAATCTGGCGAGGTAACACTCGTGTGGGTTCGACTCCCACCTCCGGCACCAACAGGGGCGTTGGTCCGCATCGAGTGAAGGACCTTCGAATCGACAAGAATCCGACATGCGTTGTTCCCGCACACTGCTTGAATCATCCATTGCCCGCATTGCCGGCTTCGGGGGACAACGTCCGCTGGGCGGTACACGCGTCGAGCCGTTGACCGGCAACCGTACCGCCGATCATATTGCCTTGTTCTTCCAGGAGGCGGCCGGTGTGGGGAAATACACCGGAACGGATTCTCTTTTGGATGCATTACGTGCGGAATATGCGTCGGTGAAGAATATCTTTCTCGACTTCTATGACGCGCATGCCGATCAGGCCGCGGCGTTGATGTCCGATTTGCAATCTGCCGCCACGGATGAGGAGCAAGCCGCGGTGATTACCCGTATCTGGTTGCCGGAACTGGATTTAAGCGAGGAGGCCATACTGGCCCGCTGGCTTGTTCGGAACGTAAAACCCGTTGACCCCCTGAGTCCGCTCCAAGTGACGCTTCAACTGAACGGTTTGTACACCGTACCCGAGGAGGAACCTGTTGACTTGGCGCCGGATGTGGAGCGGGCGTGGAAGGCGCTGGGAGGGGCGTATGGGAATAAGCTTGCCGATTACGATCATCCGGTACCCCTTTTTGCCCGGGATGATGAACACGAATTGCTGACGTGCCTGGATGAACTGGAAACGGACCTGGCCTTTGAAAAAGACCGGGGTGTTTTGCCCCGGGATCATAAAATGCTCATAACGTTGTCCCTTTCGGTAACGCATGAGCGATTGGATTCCCTGTGCGGTATGTGGATCGAATCCCTGCTCCGAAACAGGGTGTATCAACATATCCGCGTGTTGATTCTAACCGAAGAGGCGATTGCCCGGATCAAAAAGGCGTTCCTGGCATCGGACTATCCCGTATACGGCGTAGTCGGAAAGTACGCCCGTCATTTTAACGCGTTGAAGTACACCCAGCTTCTGCTGGAGAAGGCATACGGCATACGGGCCGGATTTAAACTGGATACGGATGAAGGCCTGCGGAGCCGGGATGTATATGCCGCAACCGGCCGAACGTGGCTTCAGCACCTGTGTCATTCCCGGTGGGGCGCCGAAGCCACGGATTGGAAGGGGAGAGCGGTGACGCTGGATATCAATGAGGGGGAGTACATCAACAGCACGGATATTGACCGGCTGGGCTATACAAAGGCCAGGCGGTGTCCCGATGTACGGGTGCCCGAATCCCCCGTTCATCCCTCGATTTTTTTTAACAAGGATTTCGCGCATGGAAAAGCCACCGCCCTGTACAATCGGTTTGACCGGCTGGACGATCATATCTCTCATCCCGTGGTCAAAGGGGGAGGGTACGGCATTACGAACAACGGAATACGAAAGGCGGTGCCGTTTACCCTGTCCCAGGTGGGGCGCGCCGAAGATCAGCAATTCTATTTCAGCGGCCTGGCCCGCGGCATACGGGGCATATTCCATCCGGATTTGAGAATAGCTCATTACAAGGAATCCGTGGCCCGATTCGAACAGGGAACACGGGCGACCCGGTTCATAGGCGATCTTTACCGGCTTGTCCTATTCCAGGAATTGGCGGGGCAATTGGCGGTTAAAGACGACATCGATCCGATGCCGGGAGCGTTTGCCGGGGACCTGGCCCGCTGCCAGGCCTTTTTCCATTTATTGTACCGGGCGTACTCCTTTGCCGCGGAAGGCGACGCGAAAAACTGTGAGCTGCTGGTTTACGAGGGTAGAGATCAACTCCACCGGCTGCAACAGGAGATCGATACGGGAGGGATCAGGGGGAAACTGGATGAAGAACACGATCAATGGCGGGAATTCATCGGGGAAACGGACGCCCTCCGTCAACCCGCCCGCGTTCGTGCATTGCTGGATTCCATGATCGTGTGATCACGAGCACAACCCGCCCTGCCGGGCCCCATGAGTAAGGCGACGCCGACCCGTGAAGGCCGGCGCCGCCTCGGAGCAACGGTTCGAATTGCTTCTGCGTAGTGCGTCTATTTCTTGAGAAGCGATTTCTTGATGGCTTTGGCGAATGCCGGGATATCGTCCGGATTGCGGGAAGTGATCAGGTTGTCGTCCCGGATCACGGTCTCATCCGCATACTCGGCGCCCGACTCCTTTAATTCATCGGCCATGTCGGCGAAACAGGTGGCGGCGCGTCCTTCCATCACGCCGGCGGTGATCAACACCTGCGGCCCGTGACAAATAGCGGCCACCGGCTTGCCCGTTTCGAAAAAGTCGCGCGCAAAGGTCACGACCTCCTCGTGTTGTCTCAACCAGTCGGGCGAACGACCGCCCGGAATGACCAGCGCATCATAGCGGCCGGCATCGACATCGCTTACCGAACGATGGACCCGCGCCGTAATATCGCTGTTGTATGCGGTGACCGTCGCGGGTTCGACCCCGATCACGGTGACCCGCGCGCCCCGGTTGATGAGATAGGCCATGGGGATAAAGGTTTCCCCGTCATGGAACCCTTCACCCACGAGAAACGCAACATGTTTGCCGCGAAGCGGCATGACGCGATCTTCGATCGGTATCCGTTCGCGAACGCGTTCCGGTCGTTCGCCTTCACGCACACGAATTCCGGGCGCGGCTTCACTGCCCCCGTGACTTCCAGCAAGACTGCTTGTCGGAAGAGCGAGCAGGATGCCCATGGGAATGGTGAGTGCCGTGGTTATCAGTTGATGCATACGTCGTGTGATCTGCATGTTCTGCCTCCTTTGTTTTGGATTCACACCTTCAAGTGGGTTAGTCAATCAAGGGGAAGAGACGTTGAATAATTTGCTGATTATCCCGGCTTCTTGACTTGCCTTCCGCGCGGCTCTATGCTGACGGCTCTTGGATGGGGGACACATGGAAACAGCATTGAGCGGCAACGAATTCAGGGAACAGCGACTCGCGAACTTGAAGCGCTTGGAAGCGCTGGGATACGCGCCTTTCGGCCGGGCGTTCGAGCGGTCCGGCCGGATCGGCGATATCCGGGCGGCATTCGAGGAGGGTGCGCGCGTCCGCATGGCGGGGCGCATCGTGTCCAAGCGCGAGATGGGGAAGAGTATTTTCGCGCATCTGCACGATCACAGCGGCCGGTTCCAGGTGTATGTGCGCAAGGACGCCGTGGGCGACGACGCCTTTGCCGCCTTTCAGATCCTGGACCTGGGCGACCAGATCGGCGTGGAAGGTGAGTTGTTCACCACGAAAATGGGAGAACCCTCGGTCAAGGTCGGCGCCTGGCAACTGCTTTCCAAATCCCTGCTCCCGCTTCCGGAAAAATGGCACGGCCTGCAGGATGTGGATATCCGGTACCGGAAACGGTACCTGGACCTGATCGCCAATCCCGAAGTGGCGGAACTGTTCAAGAAACGCACGCAGGCCATTCGTGTCATGCGGGATTTTCTGTTTGCACGCGGATTTTACGAGGTCGAGACCCCGATGATCCAATCCATGGCCGGCGGTGCGGCCGCCAATCCGTTCAAAACGCACTACGATGTGCTGGACGAGGACATGGTTCTGCGCATTGCGCCGGAATTGTACCTGAAACGGTTGCTCGTCGGCGGGTTCGACAAAGTGTTCGAGCTCAACCGCAATTTCCGGAACGAGGGCTTGAGCCGTTTTCATAACCCCGAGTTCACCATGCTCGAGATATACGAGGCCTACGGGGATGTGCGTACGATGATGAACCTGGTACAGGAGTTGATCGTGCACACGGCACGGGAAGTGTTCGGGGGGCTGTCTTTCGGGGAAGGGGACCGGGCTGTCGACCTGACCCCGCCCTGGAAGGAAGTGCCCTACCGGGAGCTGATTCAGGAAGCCGCGGGCGGGGACTGGTACGATTTATCGGTCGAAGACATGCGCCGCCGCGCGGAGTCGCTCGAGGTTCCGGTCGCACCGGATTGGAACGCCGTGGAAATTACCCAGGAGATATTTGAGAAACGGGTTGAGAAAAGCATAACCCACCCCGTATTTGTAACGCGGATGCCGGTGGAACTCGTACCCCTGGCGCGGTCCTGCGAGGAGGATCCTTCGGTCGTGGATGTGTTTGAATTGGTCATCGCGGGCCGGGAAATCGCGCCGGGCTATAACGAATTAAACGACCCGTTGGAACAGCGCCGCCGGTTTGACGTACAGGCGGGGGGCGATGCTTCGAAGATCGACGAGGATTTCTTGACGGCCCTGGAACACGGCATGCCGCCGGCCGGAGGCATGGGCATCGGCATAGACCGTCTGTTGATGGTGCTCACCGGATCGGAGGCCATCCGCGATGTGATTCTGTTCCCGCAGTTGAGAAAGAAGGATTGATGAATCTGCCGTTCTCACTATTTCTCGCCCTGAAATACCTGAAGCCGAAACGCACCTTCATTTCGGTCATCACCGTGATATCGGTATTGGGCGTGATGCTGGGCGTGGCGGTGCTGATCATCGTGATTTCGGTGATGAGCGGGTTTAACGAAATGTGGCGCGAAAAGATATTGAGCTTCAACGCGCACATTACGGTATTCCGCCATGACGGGATCGAGGATTCGGAGGCACTGCTGGGTCGGATCGAGGCCGTGGACGGGGTGACGGGCGCGGCGCCCTATATCCAGGGTCTTGTGTTCGTTTCGCATCGCGACCAGGTTTTCACCCCGTT
>SLKG01000116.1 GCA_007134735.1 Kiritimatiellia bacterium | reverse complement strand
ATTTCCTTGCCTATACTGTTTTCATCCATCTTTGCGATCTCTGCGCCTTTGCGAGATCCTTTCTGGCCTTCGAATCATTGATTGACCGGAACCGTTTTTGGCCTTTCACCTATTTCGGGCGTAATCCGGAAATATTTCCCGCCCGCAATATAGCTGGAAATGATCGTGATTTCGTATGAAAAAACAAGTCAACAGTGTGTACGGGAGGAGGCGCGAGAGCGTCTTCTTGTCCGGGATTGGGAAAGTTGTTGTAGATTGGCTATTTGTTATTGGGAAAAGCATGGACGGGTGGACGAATGGGCGGATGGGAAGAGTTTGGGGGTGAGCGTCGCGTTCTCTATACCCTAACCCGACTCACTTCATCGCCAACCTGCTGTTGGCAACGCGTAGGCGGATGGGTTAAGCGCGCGCGTACGAGTGCGGGAAGACCGGATGCGTATCGTCCATTCGTTCATCCGACCATCCGTCCCTTCTTCTTCCCATCCGTGTCATCCGTGGTTCTCTTTCGAGGACGAGGAGAAGTACGAGTACGGGAAGGCCGGCGCATGGGGGTGCCGATCAACTCGCGCCGGCAAGCTGGCTGAATTGCAGGCGGTCGCCCGCGGCCTTGACTTCCACGATTTCCGATTCATGGATGTTGCCGCGCAGAATTTCCTCGGCCAGCGGATCCTCCAGGTATCGCTCAATGGCACGGCGCAACGGACGCGCACCGAACGCCGGGTCATATCCTTTATCGACCAGAAAGTCCCGGGCGGAATCGCTCAGCCGGATTTCAATGCTCTTCTGGGCCAGCCGCGCACGAACCTTGTTCACCTCGATATCCAGAATCTTGATCACATCATCCCGGATTAACTGACGGAACACGATAATGTCATCGATCCGGTTCAACAGCTCGGGTTTGAACACACGCTTGGATTCATCCAGCATCCGTAATTTGAGCGTTTCGTAATCCGCATCATCGGATTTCTCACCGAAACCCAGTTTGCCGCCTTTCCGTATGAAGTCGGCGCCGAGATTCGAGGTCATGATGACCACGGTGTTCCGGAAATCAACCGCGCGCCCCAGGCTGTCCGTCAGCTTGCCCTCCTCCAGGATCTGCAACAACATGTTCATGACATCGGGATGGGCTTTTTCAACCTCGTCGAACAGCACAATCGAATAGGGACGCCGCCGGACACGCTCGGTCAATTGCCCGCCCTCTTCGTGGCCGACATATCCGGGCGGAGATCCCACCAGTCGGGATGAGGCGAATTTCTCCATGTATTCGGTCATGTCTATCTGGATCAAGGCATCCGCGTCGTTGAACATAAAGCGCGCCAGTTCCTTGGCCAACAGCGTCTTGCCGACACCGGTCGGACCGAGAAAGATGAAAGATCCGATCGGGCGCTTGGGATCTTTCAGGTCGGCGCGGGACCTGCGCAAGGCCTTGGAAATCGAGGCGACCGCTTCGTTCTGACCCACCACGGTCTTCTCGATTTCCTTTTCCATCTCCAGCAGACGGGCCATTTCCTTGTCCTCGAGGTTCGTCAGCGGAACACCCGTCCACTTGGAGACGATGTGCATGATGTCCTCGGCGGATACCGCAACCTTCTTCTGGTCGCGCTCCTTGCGCCATTCGCCCATGATGCCTTCCATCTCCTCGCGGGCCACGCGCTCCTGGTCCCGGAAAGACGCCGCCTCTTCAAACTTCTGTGCCCGAATAGCTTCGTCCTTCTTCCGCTTGATGTCTTCTATTTTCCGTTCCTGATCCTTGACATCCGGCGGGCGGGTCATGGAGGAAATACGCGCACGGGCGCCGGCTTCATCCATGACATCGATGGCTTTGTCGGGCAGGTACCGATCCGTAAGATAGCGGGCCGACAGCTCAACGGACGCCCGGACGGCTTCGTCCGAAATGACCGCATGGTGATGATCCTCATACCGCGAACGAAGCCCCTTGAGAATCTCCACGGCCTCGTCCACACTCGGTTCACGTACCATGATCGTCTGAAAGCGCCGTTCCAACGCGCCGTCTTTCTCAATGAATTTCCGGTATTCATTCAACGTGGTCGCCCCGATGCACTGAAGATCGCCCCTCGACAGGGCCGGCTTGATAATGTTGGAGGCGTCCATGGCCCCCTCGGCGGAACCCGCCCCTACGATGGTGTGCAATTCGTCGATGAACAGAATGACGTTCTTAGAGCGCTTGATCTCGTCCATCACCGCCTTGATGCGCTCCTCGAACTGCCCGCGATACTTGGTACCCGCCACCATCAACGCCAGGTCAAGCGTGATCACCCGCTTGTTCTGAAGCAGTTCGGGAACTTCTCCCTTTTCGATGGATTGGGCCAAACCTTCCACGATCGCCGTCTTCCCGACGCCGGGCTCGCCCAGCAACACCGGGTTGTTCTTGGTCCGGCGGCACAGAATCTGAATGACCCGTTCCACCTCACTGTGCCGTCCGATGACGGGGTCCAGCTCCCCTTTCGCCGCCAGCTCGGTCAAATCGCGTCCGAACGTACTCAACGCGGGCATCTTGCTGTCCCGGGCCGGTTGCCCCGTTCCGGTTTCGGGCATGCCCGCCGATCCCGGGTCGAAATTCGGGTCCAGCTCCTTCATGATTTCAATCCGCGTCTTCTCCAGGTCCACATCAAGATTGCGCATGACCCGGGAAGCAACCCCCTCGCCCTCGCGAAGCAGCCCCAGCAGAATATGCTCGGTTCCGATATACGAATGATTCAGGGACCGCGCTTCGCTCCCCGCCAGCGCCAGTACCTTTTTGACGCGGGGCGTAAACGGAAGATTCCCCACCGTCTTGGTTTCAGGCCCCACGCCCACGGCCTTCTCCACTTCCATGCGAACGGCGTCCAGATTGACGCCCATCTTCTGCAGGACGTTGACCGCCACCCCCTGCCCGAGGGCGATCAACCCCAAAAGGACGTGTTCGGTCCCCACGTAACCGTGATTGAACCGGTCCGCTTCCTTTTTCGCCAATTGCAATACCTGCTGCGCTCTGGGTGTAAAATTATTCATAAACGTATCAACGCGCCCCTCCCATTGCCTTTTCAATCCGCTTCCGGACCAGACGGGCCCGGGCCATATCACGATCCTTGACGTTCAGCTTCTTCCCCTCGACTTTCTGCAAATGTGCCGGTTGCGTCAATATGATCAATTGATCAATCGTCCGGCCATCCACTGCCGTCAATATACCTAAGTCGCTGCCCAGACGCAAATCTGACAATAAATCCAGCGATTCCTTGGAGGACAGAATGTGCGCCCCCGACAGAATGCCCAACGCCCGGCCGACGCGGTCCCGTACCAAATCCTCCTGGGTTTCCATCAGCCGTACTCGCGCATTCAACTCATGTTCCACGATTTCCAGGACAATCTGCTCGAGATTGGACGCAATATCCTCTTCCCGCTCTCCCAACGTCATCTGATTGGATACCTGGAACATATTTCCGGCGGCTTCACTGCCTTCCCCCCATAAACCGCGTATGGCCAATCCAATCTTGGCCAGGCCCCGCACCACGGCATTGATCTCATTCATCATCACCAATCCGGGCACCCTCAGCAGAACACTCGCGCGCATCCCGGTGCCGACATTGGACGGACACGCCGTGAGATAGCCGATTTTTGCAGAAAAAGCATACCGCGCCTTCTTCTCGATCTCCGTGTCGAAACGGTCGATCCTTTTCCAAATCGAGGTTACGTTCAACCCGGGTTCCATGGCCTGCAGGCGAAGGTGGTCTTCCTCGTTTACCATCACCCCCATCCGCTCGTCCTTTCGCAGGATGAGGCCGCTCCCCTTCTTCTTCTGGGCATGCTCCCGGCTGATCAAATTCCGCTCGAACAAAACCTGTTTATCCAGGCCGTTCAGTTCAACCATTTCCGTATACAGCGGTTGCGACAACGACTTGCAGTCCCGCAGTACGGGAAGCAGATCCTGCCAGATACGCGCGCATTCCTCTTCCCCGGCCCACCCGGGAAAGGCACGGCCCTGCAGATTCCGGGCCAGGCGTACACGGCTGCTGATCACAATGCCGTTGTCCTCCCCGGGCGCCAGCCAT
>SLKG01000138.1 GCA_007134735.1 Kiritimatiellia bacterium | reverse complement strand
ACACTGGACGACGGGGACACTCATTCGTTCCATTACGGAATGATGTCAGTTGATAAAATTGCTGAAGCAATTCGAAATTCCTTGTAGTTGTTTTGCACGATAATATTTATTGGCCATGGTCTAATTGAGTCATATATTTGATGAAAGGAGCCACTATGTATTCAAAGGAGTTTCTTAAAGCGCTTGATAAGGGACGCCCGCCGAATGTTAAAACATTGTTTCCCAATTCAAAAGCCTTACTGGTGAGCGGAAAAATTATTGACAGAGCAATGCTTATGAAAGGGAAAGCGATGACAATCGCAGCCAATGGGCGTAACCGGTTTGTCATTCGGGGTGTTCTAAGGGCGGCTCAACGGGCTGATGCTGCGATTATTATTGAAATCGCCAAATCTGAGGGAGGCGCTGGAGCATATTGTGCTGTGAATTACTGGAATATTGCTCAGATGGTGGATGCGTTTTGTAATGAAATGGGCATAACCATTCCTGTTGCCATTCATGCGGATCATTACGGTATTAAAAGTCAGAAAGACGTAGATCAAGCCCGAATTGAAATACCGACATTATTTGAAGCGGGTGTCACGTCGATTGCAATTGATGCATCTCATCTTCCCGATGATGATAATCTGTTGGCAAGCATTGAACTGAGTCGGTTTGTACCTGCATGGGCGGGATATGAAACTGAAGTGGGCGAAATTAAAGGCAGCGCTGGTTTGTCGACACAGGAAGAAGCGCTGTTTCTGGTCAGCGGATTGAATGCGCACGGGATTTTCCCGGACTGGATCGCTCTGAACAATGGCACGACACACGGTATTGAAGCGGGTGATGCCGGAATACAGGTTGAGTTAACCCGGTCAATTCATGATGCAATATCAAAATACGGTGTTTCGGGGGCTCAGCATGGCACAAGTGGAAACAGTTCTGAGCGTCTGCGTGCTATTGCGGAGCAAACCCGCACAACCAAAGCAAACGTTGCAACCGCGTTGCAAATGATTTCATGGGGTGTGCAGGTGAATGACTATGGGAATGCTATTCTGGACAATGAAGGCCGATTCGTTAAGCTTCAGAATCAGGGTATGACTGAATCGTTATGGGAAGAGATGACCGCTTATGCAGATTCAAAAGGATGGAAAAAAGGCGACTATAAAAAACTGAATCTGCCGTTTGAAAACAAACTGTGCGGTTTGCCCCGGGACATTCGAAACCGAATGGAACAGGCTGTAGAAGACTTTGCATACAATATGCTGGTTAAAGTATTTAATGCCGAAAATACTGCCCGGAACGCCATAGATGCGATTATGACAACAGATTCTTACGATCCCGGACCCAAGGTTGACCGGATTGAAGACTCTTCGGATTGGACAGATGACCAAATCAGGCAAAAAGCATCAAAGATACAAAGTGATAAAGGACCGGCCGGAGATTACGATGATTGATTTGTAAAAGCTTGTCACAGGGCTTGTACAATACGAAACAATAGCTCAAAAAGAAAAAGCCGTCGGATTTCTCCGGCGGCTTTTTGTTTCTTTTATGTTATGAGCTATTTGATAGCCATTTCTGACAGGTCATCCAGCAAATTGACAAATGAGATAACATCATCGACATCGCCGTCGTGTTCAATTGGGTGAAAATGTAATTGAGCTATGGAGCCGATTTCTTCCGGATCAATATAATTATCAACAGCAAAGGCTGCAATAATGATCAGACCAGGCATTGGTTCATGCACTCCAAACATTTCCCATTCAGGATCAAGTGTGCCGGTAATGCCCTCAACAAATTCGTATTGGGCCGGATCATAAGTCAGATACAGTGTGAATGCATCAACAGGTTCAGTGTTAGAGATAACAATGTCAACAAACACATCATGATCAACGTGAACATCTGATGTTATCCAGCCGTTTTCAGGTGATCGGTACTGTTTCAGCAGATTAGCAGAAATGAAATCTTCCAGCGTAGCAGTGACAAATTTGTCAGGTATTGGATCAACACATGATCCGGCGCCGATTGCTGCCATGAAGATACCCTGAGCATCGCCTGCTGAGATTACACCATCGCCATTACAGTCCGCCGCGCATTCTTCTTGATAAGTTGGGATATACTGTCCGATAGCGATCTGAAATGCTATCTGTGCATCTTCAGCGGTGATAACTCCGTCAAAATTGACATCGCCATGATGGATACAGTCGGGTGTTGGAGTCGCAGTTGGTGGAGCTGGAGTATTTGTTGGGGGAGGGCTTGTTGGAGTCGCAGTCGGGGTTGCGGTGGGTGGCGCTGGAGTCGGTGTTGGAGATGCCGAGTCAAGATCCGCCCAGATTTCAACGTCATCAATATTCCAGCCACAATACACAACGGATCCGTCTGTTGTGCCCATCACCCAGCGCAGATACACCGTGGGCTGGTTATCGGCCACAGCAGAAATATCATACGTGATCGGAATCCAGTCCGGATCAGTGAAACTCGGGCCGTCATGACTCCAGATATTGACCCAGTTGACGCCGTCATTCGATACTCGGAAATGCGCATTGTCGTAGATGCTGTTTTCAACACCCAGCCATCGCATGAACCGCACTTCCACGTCCACAAGGTCCGAACAGTCGATTGCGGTGGAGGTCAGATTGGTTTCCGGCATATTGTTGGTATAGGAACCCTGAAGATTATAACCATACACATTGTCACCCGTATAACCGCTGGACGGATTACCGCTGGTGCCGCTGGGAACTCCCCATTCCCACTGACCTTCGGTCGTCCATTCGGGATCCGTGTCCATGTTCCAGAAATACCGCCGTACGAAATTGGAAAATGTACATTCAATCTCAAATCCGGCATCGGCTGAATAACCGTCCGCTGTGAAGTGTACAGTAAACTCAACGGTAGTCGGATCCGGCATATCCGGTGACGCGGTGACTCTGTAATGCGGCGCATCGCTCATCGCGCTTTCGCCGCCCGGAATATTCGGCCACGTCGCCATATCCTGCTCTATCGTCACGTAATCAGAATGGCTGCTGGTTAATTCGCCGCTGACATTATGCGCCATACCGTAGCCGGTATTCGCCGCGGTTACCTTGATCAGAATCGTTTCGCCCGGTTCCCAGATACCATTAAAAGTGCCACCGGAAATTTCTTCGATTTCGTATTCCGAAACGATCAGATTCGGCGCGACAATCATTTCAGTAAATGAGGTTGTTCCCATATTGCCGTCACTATCCCAGGTTATACTGAAAGGAATCAGTTCACCATCGGTGACTGACGTGGCAACCGAAAACTCAAATGGATCATTGCTGGTACCGCTTTCGCTTTGCATAATATCCGGGAATGTAACCATTCCATTGGTGATTGTTATATTGGGATTAGTGGTGCTCAGAGTTGCGCTCACATTGGTTGCATCAAGACCCAGATTTTTTAATGTCACTGTCATGGCGATATCTTCACCGCCGTTAATTTGTCCGTCGTTGTTACCGGCAGAGTCATCAATGACATGGTCTTCATATATCAGATTTGGTGCGTTGCATGGCGCAGTATAGGACACCGTCACATCGTCTATATTCCAGCCGCAGTAGGCGATGATTGAATCAGTTGGGCCCATGACCCAGCGAAGCCGGACATCGCTGTGACCGGCCGCCCAGTCGCTAATATCGTATTCCTGATAGCTCCAGCTTGTTTCCTGGACAGTTGAGCCGCTGTGCTGCCAGACGACATGCCATGTTGAGCCGCCGTCGTTGGATATTTCGATTGCGGCATGGTCCCATGTGGCGCTTTCCACACCAAGCCAGCGCCAGAAACTCAGATATGTTTCACTGGCTCCTGAGCAATCAAACGGGGTTGTTGTCATGTATGTAGGTGGCAGATTGTTCTGATAATTGCCTGTCAGGTTATATCCGACGATATGGGTGCCGGTATGACCGGACGGAGGATTGCCTCCAATGCCGGAAGCCGGACCCCATTCCCACAGGTTTTCATATGTCCAGCCGGGATCGGTATCCATGGTTTCTTCCAGTAACATATAAACGGCGTGAGTTGTAAATGCATAATAATTACCCGAATTGTCATTTGTTGATGTGTTTCCTGCTTT
>SLKG01000167.1 GCA_007134735.1 Kiritimatiellia bacterium | reverse complement strand
CTGGAGCAGGGCGCCACGAAGACAGCAGCCGTACGCGGCAAGTAAGTAGGTCAGGCATTCCTGCCTGACCAGGTCGGGCAAGAATGCCCGACCTACTATTTGCGAGGCACATCACTTGATTTATCCGGGTTTTCGGTCAATGGTACGGAATTCGCAGGGAAGAGGTCCCTCTCATCCAACCTCCATTCGGGATAGAAAGATATTGGAAAGGAAAACGTATAAAGCCGTCTGCCTGGTTTGTTCCTGGCTACTCGTTGCCGGAGCCTATTCGGAAGATTATCATCTTTTGCCCTATACCGGCGAACCGATTGTCAAAGCCGCAGAACAGGCATTTCACGTAGCCGATCTCTATGCGGTGTCCGGGGATCGCATTCGTTTGTGCACCTATAACATCCAGGATTTTTTCGATGGGCACAACGACGGGCCTCGGCGGACACCCGAACACGCACGAAGACAGGCGCGCGTTGCCGCAAGGATCATCGATCAAATCAATCCGGACGTCATGGTCTTGCAGGAGATCGAAAACGTGGATGTGTTGCACCTGCTCAATGAACAATTGGAACGACCCTATGCCGTGGCGTATCTGGCCACATTCGGTCAAGGCCGACCCCAGCAATCCAAGCTGAACCTGGCGGTCATGTCGCGACGGCCGATACGGAACCCGAAGAACATCGACTTTGCCCCCTTGGAGGGAAGAGGGCGTCCCACCCGGGGCTTGCTCCGTTTTGAAGTCGAACTTGACGACGAAACCGTGTTGCTCGTGTACAACGTGCATCTGAAGTCGAACTGGGGATTGCCGTGGCGTAACATTTCACAGCGCTATCATGCAATGACCCTGCTCCGGGAAGACGCGGCCTCATGGACTGAAAAGCAGGGTGTGGAATTCGAATTAATTATTGCCGGAGACTTCAACGTCGATCCGGATATTGATCAATTTTTTGATGACCCAAGCCTGGAACCCCTCGCGGACCTGGTGGACCATTGGGAGGGCCGTCCGCTGGAGGAACGGATTACGATCCCGACCCGATACGGAGATCCGCGAATGGAATTCCCACCCGCGGCATTCGACCGGTTCTACTCCTCGGAAGGATTGACTCGGGATCCATGGATCTTGATGAAACCGTATGTACTGTCGAAAGGCGTGGATATTGACAACGTATACACCATAGCCGGGGAAGACGACACCACGGCATCAGATCATTATCCGGTCTATATCGATCTGTACCGGATGCGGAACTGACGGGGACCTGCCCGATGCTTCCCGCAGGCATCACTCGATGCGAAACACCACCCGGCTGGTTCCTTTGGAGGGCGCCACCACGTTCATCAGATAGTATCCCGGTTCCAGCCGCGAACCATCCATGGTGTTGTCCAATCTCACGGTGGTATCCGGTCGATACAGGATGACGGCGGGCATAGTGTCGGATGCCACCTCACCCCGCTCGTTTGAAGCGAAGATGTTTATGAAGATGGTGTCGTCCTCCGCATCCGCCACGATGACGGCATCGGCCGAAACGGGGTTGTCTATCACCGCAAACACATCGTTTGCCGAACGCAGAACCGCATCTTTGCCGTCGAGCGATACGCGAAAAGGATATGATCCGGCACGGGCTTGAAGGGTGAACGAAAACAGAACCACAACGATGCATACAACGATTGACTTGTTCATGGAATGCCTCCTTATGAAACAACTTAGCGATTCATATCCTCGGTTGGCCAGCGAATAATATTGCCAGGACGATGTCGGTGGGGTATCCTTATAAGTTGCGTAGTGGTAAGATGTAATGAGACCATGGGTAGGTATTTTAAATATCAACAGACGATTTTATGTGGGGTAACCATTCTTTTCTGCCTGGTTCTCCTTCCTTATTCCCGCGCCGACAACGACAACCAGTCGGCCCCGGTGGTGGTCTTTCACGAAATCGCCTGGATGGGAACGTCTTTGTCCGACCAGCAGCAATGGATTGAAATCTGCAATGTGGATCCGGAGGCGGTTGATTTGGAAGGCTGGACGATTCGCACGGAGAGTGGATCCCTGGATATCCCGCTGCGGGGCACGTTGCCCTCCGGGGTGACCCTGCTCCTGGCTAATCTGGATGAGGGCGAACTACCCGGCGTGCGCGTGCAGAAAACCTTTTCGGGCCATCTTTCCCGAGAGGGGGAAATTCTCAAGCTGATCTGTCCCGAAGGCCGCATTGTGGACCGGGTGGACCAGTGGTACGCGGGGCATCCGGAAGATTATGCGACCATGCAGCGCGTTTTCCCCTATCAAGAGGGAGACCGCGGCGATAGTTGGACGACATCCTTTGTGCGCTACGACCTGGGATACGGAACGCCGGGGTTCCGGGATGTTACACACGCCACGCCCGAAAGACTGCACCAGGTCTATCACGGTCCCGGCACGATCAATGTGTACTTCAATCATGCGGCGCGCACGGAATTTGCCGAGACGGGCAACGAAGCCAATTACCGGGTCGATTTTCAGGAGATGCTGCGCCATCGCATTCGGCAGGCGACGAACCGCATTGACGTGGCGGCCTACGAAATCAATTTGCCGGACCTGTTCGACGCATTGATGGAGCGGGCGGAAGAGGGCGTGCGGGTGAGGGTGCTTATAGATGCCAAGGATCCGACCGATGATTTCCGCCAATGGCGATACGATCTCATGCGGATTGGCGTGGAGCGCATGTTGCGGGGCCGGGACGGCGTGTTCCGGTCCGGAAAAAACCTCGAGGTATTTGCCAACTCTCCCTTGTTTGCCGTGGAGGATTCCGAACGGCGCGTGATCTACGGTTTGCCGCCGAAGCCGGAGGGTATTGAAGAGGCACAGCTCCGGGTCGGCGGCCGGAGGGTCCGGGGGCCGCTGTTGACGCCGGGGGAACGCCGGGAAGACGGTTCCTACGCTCATCCCGGCACACAAATGCATCACAAATTCTTCATCTTTGACGATGAGCGGATATGGACCGGAAGCGGCAATTTCACGGTGACCGGTTTATACGGGTCGGAAGAGAACCGGCGAAAAGGACTGCTGGAAGGAAATGTCAATAACGCGGTTGAGATCAACGATCCGGCGGTCGCGGAACTGTTTCGGGATGAATTCAATGTGTTGTGGGGAGGGGATGATCTGAAACCGAATCCGGAATCGGCGCGTTTCAGCAACCGCAAGCCGCAGGGTCGAACCCCGCGCCGGCTACGGGTGGGGACCTGTGTGGTGGATATCTATTTTTCTCCGGGAAGCGAGGTGATTCCCTCCATCAGCCGATACGTGGAGCGGAATACGCTTGAATCGATGTATTTCGCGATATTCGCCTGGTCCGATTATGAGTTGGAGCGCGTGACCAAGATCAAGTGGGAAGGCAGCGACCAGGATCTCGAAGGGGAGCGAACGGATTTCGATCTGAAGGGCGTCATGCATTTCTGGGATGAATGGTGGACGCCTTCCTGGAACATGAGGGGCCTTGAAGCGCCGCAGACGTCACGGGCGCATCCGAATATTCGATGGCGGCATCCGCCTCCCGTTTTCCCGGACGACATGGAGATACGGAAACTGCATCATAAGTACATGATCCTCGACGCGCGGGTGCCGAGGCGCGGCACGGTCATCACCGGCTCGGCTAATTGGAGCGCCGCGGCGAATAATTCGAACGACGAAAACACGCTGTTCATTTTTTGCGACCGGATTGCCAATCAGTACGTGCAGGAATTCTATGCCCGGTTCATTCGCGCCGGGGGATTTGTGGAGTAGGCAAGGCCGTCCCGCGGCAACCGATGTTCAATGTGACCGCTCGATCGTGAAACGCGCGATCTGTTCGAGCGGGTCATTAAGGGCTTTGGTCTTACTGAGCGCGTCGACCGCCTGGTCGATCAGCGATCGGGCCCGGTCCCGGGCGCCCTCCACGCCCAGCAGGGCCACATAGGTGAGCTTATTCTTGGCGCGATCGCTTCCCGTAGGTTTTCCGAGTTCTTCGGGTGTAGACGTTTCGTTCAGGATGTCATCCGCAATTTGAAAGGCAAGACCGACATTGCAACCGTAGAGCGATAGCGCATCGAGTTGCTCCGAAGACGCCGACCCGGAAATTCCCCCGACACGAACGGCGGCGCGAATCAGGGACGCCGTTTTATGCAAATGAATGTATTCGAGAAGGTCCTCTTCCGGTTGTCTTCCCTGCGCAGTCAGATCTTCAATCTGGCCGGCGATAATCCCGCGACTGCCGGCCGCCTCGGCCGCTTCCAATGCATACTGATACGGTAGAAAGGGAGCCGGAGCCTGGCTTTCGGCCAGCCATTCGAAAGCCAGCGTCAGCAGGGCGTCCCCGGCAAGGATGGCCGCGGCCTCGCCAAAAACAATGTGCGAGGTCGGACGGCCCCGGCGCAAATCATCATCGTCCATGGCGGGCAGGTCGTCATGAATCAGGGTATACGTATGAATGGCCTCGAGGGCGATGGCCGGCATGAGGGCATTTTCCTCTTTTCCGCCCACGGCTTCCGCCGCGGCCAGGCAAAGGATGGGACGAATTCTTTTACCCCCGGAAAACACGCTGTATCGCATGGCCTTGTGAAGAGCGCCCGGCCGGGCTTCCTCCGGGGGGAGGTGCATTTCAAGCGCGTTGTCGATGAGGCGGCGCTTATGTTCCAGATAGGCGGTAAGTTCGAACATGGCGCGAAAGCATAAACCAAAAATAATAACGTGCAAGCCGGAAAGAAGCGGACAGGAACGGCCCTAATCCAGCCCGGCGGTTGACAGATGCGCTAATCATACCTATATTGCCGCACGTTTAAAGAAGGAACAGGCATGCCAACCTATGACTATGAATGCACGCGATGCGGGCATCAATTTGAGAAATTTCAGAAAATATCCGCGCCTCCGGCGAAGCGGTGTCCCGTGTGCCGGGGAAAAGTGAAGCGCTTGATCGGAACCGGAGCCGGCCTGATCTTCAAGGGGTCAGGATTCTACTCGACGGATTATCGCAGCGACAACTACCGCCAAGCCAAAAAGCGCGAGGAAAAATCATCCTCAACCGGGGGGGCCGGGGAGAAGGCCTCCCGGAACAAGGATAAAACTAAATCTTCCGCTTCCTCCCCTGAATCGTGAAGTCTGATCTGACATGCGATAAATGCGGCGCGCCGAACAAACTGGGGCGCGTGTTTTGTGGTAAATGCGGAGAACGTCTTAATCTTACCGGTTTCCGGCCCGGCTTTCAGAACCGCCGAGCGGGTTCCAGGATGCTTTCGGCGATAAAGCGAATGGTGCGCCTGATCCTTCTGACCGCTCTCCTGGTTTTGTTGGCCGCATTGTTGTGGCCGCTTCAGCCCGACGGACGGGAAGGAGAAAGGGACCAGGCGGAACTGATGTATCATGCCATATTGGATTTTGAGGAGTCCATCCGCCGGGGGGAGCGGGCTGTTCTGATTGTCCGCGAAGAGGAGATCAATGCCTATCTGAATGCGCTGGTTGCCCACGTGGATGAACTTGCCGAGCGGGATCCTTTCCAACTCGAAACGCGGAATATAAACGTTTCCTTTACACCGGAATACGTTTTCGTCCATATTCTCAACACGTGGGGGCCGCTTCGACTATCATACGAAGCGGTCGGAAAACCCTATGCGGATGAATCCGGAGCCTCAATGGAGATCAAACGACTCTCGATGGGGCGGGTTCCGGTTCCGGCGCCGTTCCGAAACCGGCTGGCCATGAGATTGAGCCGTATTTTTGAGGAGATGGACCGGGAATTGTTTATCCTGCGCCACGTTACCCGAGTGGATATGAGGGATCAAGTGGTGCGCCTGATAACCGAGTAAGAGGGGAAGATCGTCAACGTAATGAGGAAAGGCTTCGATCGATGAGAGACAAAAAGGAATTTTACAGCATACTAACGGACATATGGGAACGTGATATTTCCGAATACGTACGGTTGATCGGCGATTTTGATTTCACGCGATATGTACTCAAGATCAATCAGATCAATCCCGACCAGTTGGATGCCCCCACGCTATTGATGATCCGGGTTCCCCAGAGCATAGCCGGTTTTCCACCGCATCTCTTCAACACGCCCGTGCGGCGCACAGCGCTTGAAGACTTCTTGACCCGGAAAATCGCCGCACAGATTGAGTCCGTGGCCCGTTATGATCAGGAAGGTCTTTCCCGACGTCGGCTTTCCATATCGGAGCCCGGTCAGAAAATACTGCCTCGCACCTCCATGCTGGTCACGGATGAATACGTCGAGGCGCGAATTTATGCCAGTTTGCCACAGCGCGACGGGAGGATCACGGGACAGTTCGTAAAGGAGATATTTTTCGAAGAATTGCCGGAAGTGGTAAACGCCGCGCTCGTGTATAGCAATATCGGAGCAGGGGAACTGGAGGAATTTGTGGATCTCATGGAAGATGCCGACCAGGTCCGCCAGATTCTTCCCACAAGGGGCCTGGTAAGCCTGGTGGGAGAGGGATCGCATCTTGCGCGGATGGATCAGACCGATTATCCGGACTACGACCATATCACGCCGCTCACGATTGCAGAAGATCTGGTTACGGAAGTAGATGTGCCCAATGCGGGTAGCGTGCGAGGATTGGGAATACCGTCCGGTATCACACTGATCCTGGGGGATGCGTATTCGGGGCGGACGGAACTTATGAATGCCGTGGCCTCGGGCATTTACAATCATGTTCCCGGAGATGGGCGTGAACGCGTCGTTACGGTGCCGGATGCCGTCTACATCAAGGCAGAAGCCGGACGCAGCATACAGAAGGTGGATATCAGCCCGTTTGTTCGAAAACTGCCCGGAGACACGGAACCGGATCAGTTCAGTGCAGAAACGGCGGATCCCTGCAGTGCGCAGGCGGCCGCGGCCATCGAGAATCTTGAGATTGGCGCGCGGGCGCTGTTGTTTGACGAAACAAGTTCTTCCCCCGCCTTTCTCACCCGGGACAGTCGATTGGAATCCATCATGTCGGCGGCGGTGGAGAAGATCGTTCCCCTGTCGGTTTTGGCTCGTCAGATTGTAGATGAGCTGGGTGTCTCCATTGTGGTCGCAGGATCATCTTCCGTAGCGGAATTTATTCCGGTTGCGGATACCGTACTTCGGATCGAGGATTTCCACGTGACCGATGTTACGAAGGACGCGAAAACCATTGCGGTGTCGATGCCGGAAGATACGGCCGATACAGGCGGTATCACGGCCATTGTCGAAAGAAATCGCTGGATTGTGCCGACCAGTATTGATCCCAGTTTCAGTCATATGGATCAGGTCATTGATACCCCCGATCTCAAGCTTCTTAATTTCGGGAATTCGATTATTGATTTGAGTGGTGTGACGCAATTGGCCGATGTACATCAAACCACGACCATCGGCCTTATTCTGTATTACGCCAAATTGCGTTATATGGACGAAGGGCGGCCGATGCGGGAAGTCATGGACCTGATCGATCGCGATCTGAGCACGGAAGGGCTGGAATGCCTTTCCCGGGATCTTCGTGGCGATCTGGCGCGTCCGCGTCGATACGAAATTGCCGCCGCCCTGAATCGGTTGGATACCCTTCGCATATCGCACATTGATTGATCGCAGGGCATGAAACTCGTTATCCAACGGGTCAATCGGGCGGCGGTGTATGTGGGAGCGGAATGTTACGCGCGTATCCGGTCGGGAGCACTCGTACTGTTTGCCGCCGCGCAAAACGACACGCCGCATGATGCTCTGTATCTCGCTCGAAAAACATCTCAACTACGGATTTTCGATGACGAGGAAGGACGCCTGAACCTGCCCATCGATCCGGAAGAGGGCGCCTTTCTTGTTGTGAGCCAATTTACCCTGTACGGCGATTGCACGAAGGGCAATCGCCCGAGTTTTATCCGCGCGGCAGACCCGGAAGAGGGGCGTGCCCTGTATGACGAATATGTGCGGGCATTGCAATCCCTGGGACACGAAGTACACACCGGTCGATTCCAGGAGCATATGCGAGTGGAGTTGGAAAATGACGGTCCGGTTACGCTGATCCTCGAGAGTTGCGGCAGAACGTCATGAAGAAGGATGGTCCCGTGACGTATCGGAATGCGATACGGACTCCACAGTCGGGGCAGACGTTCTTCCCACCGGACGCCCGCGAAAGATATGTCGGCTAAATTCATATCGTCAGTATGGACCGCGTTCGTGATGGCCGCCCTGTCGGCCTTCGGTTCGGACAACGCAACAGGAGCCGGAAAAGACGATCAACCCGTCTATCGAACGCTCACCAGCCATTCCTATCGATTTATCATCACATCGACCAACTCGGCGGATAACTTGCGGTGGGCGACATGGGCGGAAAACGTGACGGACAAAACCGCCCTTCGGTTGGGCCGGAACCCTTCTTTCCGGCGTGAATTTCCCATACGCATAACCTTGTACGACCGGATCGACCGGAAGGTGGGCGAAATACGCCTGGAGCAGGATGAGGTGCATGGTCATTTGGTTCAAAACATGATTCTGATCAATCCCCGCCGCCTGGACGGCAAGGACGTATTGGATAAGATGGTTGAACTGCTGCTGGTGCGTTATGCGTATGTCTATCGCCCGTTACGTCCCGATCACGCTGGGTTGGCTTCGATTCCCGGGTGGATGTACGCAGGCCTGGCTCAGAATCTCGATGCCTCGTTTCGATTCCCGAATATGCAGACGGCCATTGATCGTTGGCTGGGTGAGGGGGATATCTCTCTGTCCCGCATATTGACCTGGGACACCTTGCCGCCGGATGCGGCCCATGCCAGAGCCGTCGCATCCATGTTTATGGACTGGATGCAAGCGCATATCCGGGAACCGGTATTTTATCAGTCTCTTATGCAGCGACTGGCGGAGGGTGGGGAGATTACGCCGGAATGGCTCGTGATGATGCGGCCCCAGTATGAATCGGTGCGCGATCTGGAGCAGGATTGGGACCTCTGGATCGCGCGGCATCTTCGCGTACGTAAACCCGAGGAAGGAATTACGGTGCGTGCCCTGGCTGAGTTGCGGGCCCTGCGGACGGTCAAACTGGATTCAGGACGCGGATATCGCCCCATAGAGATAACCTTGTCCGACCTCATTCATTACCGGGAGGAGGACTGGGTGCCCGCACTGGCGTGGAGAATGAGCGTGGACGCCCGATCCTTGAGTATCGGCCAGATCGAGGAATATAGAAATGTAGCCATGCTGTACGCCCGGTTCTTTGACGCACTGCAAGAACCCCGATCCCGATGGAGGTCGGCAAGCGCGCATCAACAGCGTCTCGAAGATCTTCTGAATCGGGCGGAAGAGGCTTTGATCGGCTTGGAAAAGAGCCTGGATGAGGAAGCATTGAAGATTGATGATTAGTGTGCATCCAAAGCGGGACGGGTGCTTTTCCTTTAACCCGAACTTGACCGCGCGATTCCAACCGTGTAACGCTCAGATTCCATGAGCAAACAACACAAAACCACGGTGGGTACCATCCAGGCGGATGCATTGGCCTACACGGCGGGGCGGGATATCGATCTTGATCGAGCGCTGATCGAGGCGGACTGTCTCGGCACGGCCGCACATGTCCGGATGCTGGCCGAAATGCCCGTGAAGCCTCCTGTTCTCAAGCGGGACGAGGCCGATCGAGTCGTACGGGAATTGATCGATATCATGCGGTTGGCCCGGGCGGGAAAATTCAAGATCAAGCTGAACGATCAGGATGTGCATCTCGCTGTTGAGAGAGCCCTCACCGCAAAGCTCGGAGATCTTGGAAAAAAAGTTCATACCGCGCGAAGCCGGAACGACCAAATAGCTGTCGACCTTCGACTATATGCCAAGGAGGAAATCCTTTCCGTGATCGACGAAGCCAACCGGCTGGCGGAAGCGCTCTTCCGGTTTTCCAAAAAACATGCGTCGGTTCCCATGGCTGGCCGGACCCATATGCAACCCGCCATGCCGTCGTCGGTGGGGCTATGGTCCGGGGCATACGCCGAAAGCCTGCTGGACGATGTGGCGCTGCTGATCGGGGCCTATGAACTGAACGACCAGTGTCCACTCGGTTCCGCGGCCGGCTACGGGGTGCCGCTGCCGATCGATCGGCAATGGGTTTCCGATGCACTGGGATTTTCGCGGCCGGTTCACAATGTGCTCCACGCCAACCATGGGCGGGGCAAGATGGAATCGATCATCCTGTCGGCCATGAGCCAGGTCATGCTTACGCTTTCGCGGCTGGCACAGGACCTCATGCTCTTCACCATGCCTGAGTTCGGTTACTTCGAACTACCCGCGGAACTCTGCACGGGAAGCAGCATTATGCCGCAGAAGAGGAATCCCGACGTCCTGGAACTGGTCCGGGCGAAGGCCTCGAGGGTGCTTGCGCACCAGTTGGCCGTGTACGACATCGTGAAGGGGGCTCCGTCGGGTTATAACCGGGATTTGCAGGAGGCAAAGGAACCGTTCATGGATGGCCTGAACACCACGCGATCCTCCCTGCGGATCATGACGTTGATGATCAAGGGGGTGAAGAGTAACAAGAAGGCCTTGCTCAAGGGATTCACGCCCGGAGTCTTTGCCACCGACCGGGCACTGGAATTGGTGGGCGAGGGGATGCCGTTCCGGGACGCGTACAATTATGTCAAAAAGCACCTCGATGAGCTCGAGCGCATCGATCCTCATGAAGCCCTTGCAAAGAAGACGCACCTCGGCGCGCCGGGTGGATTGGATGATGATGCCCTGAAGCATCGACTGAAAGGAGCGGGGCAATTCGTCAAAGAGGAAAAACGAATCTTCTACGATGCCATGCGGAAACTGCTCGGGGTTTCATATCCGGAGTTGGGTTGAGAACCCATGCGGGTACGGCGAGCCCCGGCGGAGCATTCGGGTAATTCGTATTCTTCGGCATACTCCGTACCATGCTCACGCGACGAGGGCGTCGCGGCTCCAATTCCCGCATCGTTTTCACACAATGGAGCCCCGGCGCCCCCGCCGGGGCCGTCCTTGCCGGATGCTGGGAATTCCTTCCGAGGACAAAGCACGAAGCACCGCGCCGCGCGCGTCGACTATCGCCTCATCGCATGCACGGCATTGCCGTGGTGCATTTCCCCTGCTTCCATCAGCGTCTCGGAGAGGGTGGGGTGAGCATGAATGGTCAGCGCCAGGTCTTCGGCCGTGGCGCCCATTTCAATGGCCAGCGCGCCTTCCGCAATCAGTTCTCCCGCGTGGACTCCGACAATGCCGACGCCCAGGATGCGACCGCTTGCGGGATCGGTGAGCAATTTGGTGATCCCTTCGTTTCGTTCCAGCGTAATGGCGCGGCCGGAAGCCGCCCACGGGAAACGCAAGACCTTGATATCCTTTTTGGATTTTTTTGCCTCCGTCTCCGTAAGACCGGCCCAGGCGACTTCCGGGTCGGTAAACACGACGGCCGGAATGGCCCGGGGTTCAAACACGGACTTCTTGCCTTCCAGGGCCTCCACCGCAATCAACGCTTCGTGGGTGGCCTTGTGTGCGAGCATCGGTTCGCCGGCCACATCTCCAATCGCAAAAATATGAGGCTCGGCCGTGCGGCGTTGACCGTCCACCTCGATAAACCCTTTCTCATTGACCTTGACCTTGATGTGATCCAGTCCGAGATCTTCCGTGTTGGGTTTCCGACCGACCGAAATCAACACCTTCTCAAAGACGCTCCCGTGACTCTTGCCGTCGGCATCTTCATACGTGACCTTCAGCCCATTCTTCTGTTCCTTGACTTCCGTTACCCGCGTCTTGAGCAAAATCTTCTCGAAGTCCTGTTCCAGATGCTTGGCCAGCGGACGCACGAGATCGCGATCCGCGCCGGGCAGCAACCCGTCCAGCATTTCGATTACGGATACCTTCGATCCGAGGGCGGAATACACCGTACCCATCTCAAGGCCGATATAGCCGCCCCCGATGACCAGGAGCGATTTCGGGACACTTTCGATTTCCAGGGCCGAGGTGGAATTCAAAATACGTTTCGACTTCTCCGGAAGATTCGGAATCATCGCAGGCCGGGAACCCGTGGCGATGACGGCGTGATCGAAGCGCACCGTTTCTGTTTTTCCGTCGTTTTTCGCAACGGTCAGCGTATGCGAGTCCTTGAATTGGGCGCGCCCCCGCAGATACGTGATCTTTCGCATGCGGCTTAATTGTCCCACGCCGCCGGTTAGACGATCCACCACGCTCTGTTTCCATTCGCGAATTTTTTTGACGTTGATCTTCGGGGCGGCAAAGGTGAGCCCCATGCGCTCCGCCTCGCGTGTCTCATGGATCAGGCGGGCGACATGCAACAGCGCCTTCGATGGAATGCACCCGCGATAGAGACAGACGCCGCCGGGATTCTCTGCCGTGTCGATCAACGTAACGTTCATGCCCCGGTCCGCCGCGTGAAAGGCGGCCGGATATCCGCCCGGACCGCCGCCGATGACTACCATGGATGTGTTCTTGCTCATCGTCCTAATTCCAAGTGATGAATTCGATTTTCAAGCCGCCTCACTTCCTGTTCCAATTCTTCCACGGCCCGTTCCAGATCGCGCAGTCGCCGTTCCAGGCGCCGTTCGTCGCGGCGATCGTCCGGATCTATCGCCTCGACCAGCCATCGCACCTGGCGCTCCAGTTCCTCCAGGCGTTCCTCCGGTGTCCGTTCTTCCTTCTCGGGCGTCTCCACTTCTTCAGCCGGGGCGACTTCCAATCTCAACGGCGTTCGGTCATCTGCGAAGCGGGGCCGTCCACGGCCCTCGGCATCCGACCATCCTTGTGATGCCAGAACGAAGACGATGCCGACACATAGAATCATGGACCATGTTTTCATATTAGAGTCTCCCCTTGTCTTTGAAGCCATTCATACCCATTGAAATTCAATGTCCAACAGCCAGCAAGGAATGTCCAATTTCCATATATGATCCCTGGATATTCCGTTCCCCGAAAACCGGGAAAGGCCAGGAGGTTCAACGGCCCCGTCGGCGGTTCCGCCGCCAAGTGCCTCTTGCCGCTGTGCGGCAACGCGGAACACTGAATACCGAATACTGAATACTTTCTTCCCCTTCCTCATTCCTCCAGCGCCATCAACAACGGCGTTTCGATTGCCTCCGCCAGCCATCGCAGAAAACGTGCGCCGTCGGCGCCGTCGATAATACGGTGATCGTAAGACAGGGACAACGGGAGTACCAGGCGCGGAACAAATTCCCCGTCCTGGTATAAAGGGCGGCGTGATGCCCGGCCCACTCCGAGAATCGCCACCTCCGGATAATTCACCAGCGGTGTAAAGTGGGTTCCCCCGACGCCGCCCAGGTTCGAAATGGTGAAGGTCCCGCCGGCCATCTCGTCGGGTTGAATCTTCCCCTCGCGCGCCTTTTCGGCCACTTGAGACAATTCAACGGAAAGTCGGATGATGGATTTCTTGTCCACATCACGGACCACCGGGACGAGCAGCCCTTTGGCCGTGTCCACGGCCACCCCGATATGGTAATACTGCTTTACAATGATTTCGTTTCGTCCGGTGTCCACGCTCGCGTTAAAGGCCGGAAATGCCTTCAAAGCGGATGCGGTGATTTTTAATAGAATGGCCGTCAGGGTCAGCTTCCCGCCGGCCTGCTCGGCGGTTGACGCGTATTGTTTCCGAAATCGTTCCAAGTCCGTGATGTCTGCTTCGTCCTGCTGGGTAACATGCGGGATAACCGACCAGGAACGCGCGAGGTGTTGAGCGGTCGCTTTGCGAACGGCCTTCATGGGTTGCCGATCGATTGGACCCCACTTCTCAAAATCAGGCAGGGGAGGGATCCGGTCTGTTGCGCCGGCGCCCGCCGCCGGTTGGGTCAAGAGCCGCTTGGCATGAGACTTGACGTCGTCGATCGAAATCCTTTCACCCGGCTCATTTACCGCCACGTCTTCCAGGTTTACACCGATCTCGCGGGCGAATTTCCGTACCGACGGGGCCGCGGCAACGGGAAGCCGGTCTGCGGTTTTGGATGGCGCAGGGGCGGATTCGGCACCTTTGCTTTTTTCGGCGACTTCAGGAGTGGAGGATGGCTCCGCGTCTTTGTCGATCCCACGACTCTTCCCGCTATCGCGGGATTCGCCCGGACGGCCCGGGGGAGGAGAAGCAGGCTCCGGAGTGTCGCGCTCCTCTTTCGAACGCGGCGGTTCTTCCTGCTTCTTCTGCTCCGCTTCCTTCTCCTCTTCCGCTCCGGACGGTTCGTCGCCCACCGCATCGTCCACCGTCACAAGCGGTGCGCCGACGTTGACCTCGTCCCCGTCTTTGACGTGTATTTCCGTGATGGTCCCGGCGATTTCCGAAGGGATTTCGAGCGTCGCTTTGCCCGTTTCAAGTTCCAGGAGAGACTGATCCTTGTCGATCACGTCCCCTTTGGACACCATAACCCGGACCACGGTGCCGGAATCGATATTTTCCCCTAGATCAGGCAGTTTAATTTCAACAGCCATACTCGAAATCCTTTCACTTTAGGACATCATCGGGTTCGCCTTGGAGGGGTCAATTTCCAGTTTCTTCATGGCCTGACGCACCGTGTCCCCCTTGATCTTCTTCTCAACAGCCAGCCGGTGAAGAGTGGCCAGAACCACGTGACGCGCATCGACCTCAAAAAAGCGACGAAGGTCCTCACGGGACTCGCTTCGGCCAAACCCGTCGGTACCCAGTGACTGAAACGGACCCGGAATCCACCGTGCAATTGAATCCGGGAGCGTTTTGACATAATCCGAAGCGGCTACGAATACGCCGGGATCCTTTCCAAAGCATTGGCTTATGTACGGACTTTTCGGTTTCTTCTCCGGATGCAGATAATTCCAGCGCTCGACATTCATCGCCTCCCGGCGCAGTTGCTTGTAACTCGTCACCGACCACACATCCGCTTCCACGTTGTAGTCATCGGCCAGGATTTCCTGGGCTTTCAACACTTCGTTCAGAATGGCGCCACTGCCGAGAAGCTGGGCTCTTCGCTTGGCATTCTTCACGGGACCACGCCGGAACGGATAGGCGCCCTTTAAAATATCCTCCTCGCGGACATCGGGCATGGGCGGCAT
>SLKG01000035.1 GCA_007134735.1 Kiritimatiellia bacterium | reverse complement strand
CGGTTCGGAGAATGCCTTTGATTACAATCTGACCCGGGAATTCGAGCGCAACGAGGAACGCTACACGTTCCTGCGATGGGGACAGGGCGCATTCCGAAAATTAAGCGTCCTGCCGCCGGGCCTGGGGATCTGTCACCAGGTCAACATGGAATACCTGGCCACATGCGTGTCGTCCACCGAAGACGATCGCGGACGCCGAATCCTCTTTCCCGATACGCTGGTCGGCACCGATTCCCATACCACCATGATCAACAGCATGGGCGTGCTCGGATGGGGCGTAGGCGGAATCGAGGCCGAAGCGGCCATGCTCGGTCAACCCATCCCCATGCTGATTCCACGTATTACCGGTATTCGCCTGCTCGGTGAATTGCCGTCCGGCGCCACGCCGACGGACGTGGCGCTGACCGTCACGCAGATCCTGCGCGAAAAAGGAGTGGTCGGACACTTCGTGGAATTCTTTGGCCCCGGCCTGGACCAAATGTCACTGGCCGACCGCGCACCCATCGCCAACATGGCCCCGGAATACGGCGCCACCATGGGATTCTTTCCGATCGACGACGCTACGTTGCATTACCTTCGGATCACGGGGCGTTCGGAGGAACAGATCGACCGGGTCGAACGGTACGCCAAGGAACAGGGATTGTTCCGTACGGAAACGGAGCCGGAATGCGATGAGGTGATCGAACTGGATTTAACCACCGTCGAACCAAGCCTAGCCGGTCCGAAACGTCCGCAGGACCGCGTCTTCGTCCGCGATTTGAAATCCTCGTTCCGCGTCGCTCTTACCGAATCTCCCGAAAATCGCGGATTCGGCTTGGCGAAGGAGGACCGGCACAAGAAGGCGGCCGTCAAGGACCGCGGGGAACTGACGCACGGCTCCGTAGTCATTTCCGCCATCACCAGTTGTACGAACACATCCAATCCGTCCCTGTTGCTCGGCGCGGGTCTGCTGGCAAAGAAAGCGGGGGAAAAAGGATTGCGCATGCCGCCGTACGTGAAGACCAGCCTGGCGCCCGGATCGCGGGTGGTCACCGAATATCTCAAGAGCACAGGGCTCCTGAAATACCTGGATCAATTGGGCTACCGCATGATCGCCTACGGATGCACTACCTGCATCGGAAACAGCGGTCCGTTGCTTCCGGAAATTGAACAGGCCATCCGGGACCACGACCTGGTCGTGGCGGCTGTTTTGAGCGGTAACCGGAATTTCGAGGGCCGCATTCATCCGCTGACCCAGGCCAATTACCTGTGTTCGCCGGCGCTGGTGATGGCCTACGGCCTGGCCGGCACCGTGGATATCGATCTGCAGAACGATCCGCTGGGAACGGATTCGGAAGGACAACCGGTGTATCTTAAAGACCTGTGGCCGACGCGCGAAGAGATCGATGCCCTGATGGATGCCGCGGCCGATCCGGAGCTGTATCGCAAGCTCTATGCGGATGTAAAGGACGCCGTTCCGCAATGGGACCGGTTGCCCAACGAAACCAGCCCGGTCTACCGGTGGAAACCGGATTCCACCTATATCCGGGAACCGACCTTCTTCCGGGATTTCAGCGAAACGCCCCCTGCTCTCTCGGACATCCGGGATGCCGCAGTGCTGGGTTTCTACGGCGATTTTATCACAACCGAC
Organism: Kiritimatiellia bacterium; assembly: GCA_007134735.1. Taxonomy (GTDB): domain Bacteria; phylum Verrucomicrobiota; class Kiritimatiellia; order SLAD01; family SLAD01; genus SLKG01. Next base: position 2,489 of record SLKG01000035.1, on the reverse strand, counting down.
CACATCTCCCCCGCCGGCGCCATCCCGGAGGACAGCCCGGCAGGCCGTTACCTCATCGATCAGGGCGTGTCGCCCGAGGACTTCAATTCCTACGGCTCGCGTCGGGGCAATCATGAGGTCATGTTGCGCGGCACATTCGCGAACATCCGGATCCGGAACAAGCTCGTGGACAAGGTCGGCGGCTGGACGCTTCATCATCCCTCCGGGGACACGATGTCGGTGTACGATGCCGCGCTGAAATACATGGACGAGGGGATTTCGCAGGTTGTGATCGGCGGGAAACTGTACGGCGCGGGATCGTCCCGCGATTGGGCGGCCAAGGGAACGTATCTGCTGGGCGTAAAGGCCGTGATCGCCGAAAGTTTCGAGCGCATTCACCGGAGCAACCTGGTCGAAATGGGCGTCCTGCCCCTCGTTTTTCAGGAGGGAGAAAGCGCCGCCTCACTGGGATTGACGGGACATGAGCGGATTTCCATCACCGGAATTGAGCGGGGCCTGGAGCCCGGCCGGAAGCTGGACGTGACGGCGGTGGATGCGAATGGCCGGAAAACCGAATTTCAGGTCACCTGCCGAATCGATTCCGCCATAGAGATCGAGTATTATCGGCACGGCGGGATCTTGCCCTACGTGCTGCGCCACGTCATGAATCCAACCCGGACATGATTCGGGAACCCGATTCCCGGACCGGGATACTAATGCCCGTCCGCATGCCTTGACACGCCTTCATATATCATCCACATTTTACCGATGCGCTCATCCGGACCACACATTCCCCTCGGTTCATCCAGAGGGATAATTTGGGGATTTCTCTTCTTGTCCCTTTTCATGCCGGCGGGCTGTACGCCCCCGGCCCCGGACCCGTACGAACCCGCGCCGGTAATCGATACGGAGCCCACGGTGCCGGAGGCGCCCGAAATCGTCCCCACCACACAGGAACGTCCCGCCATCAAGCAGACGATGTTGATGGTTCTTGACGGCGTGCGTCCGGACACGTTGCTCGAGGCCGATACGCCCCATCTTGACCGCCTGGCCCGCGAGGGTTCCTTTACCTGGAACGCCTGGACCGTCTGGCGTCCAATCACCCTCACCGCCATACCATCCCTGCTCACGGGCGCACCACCGGACATACATGGCGTAAGCCACTGGGACGGGGCCATACATGCCGAAACGATCCCGGAGGTGCTGACCGAGGCCGGGCTCACCAGCGCCCTGGTGGGGTCCGGACAGATTCTCGGAGGACACTGGGCTACACGGGCAACCGGTTATTATTACCATCCGGAATCCGACGCCCATTTCGCCGATCGCGCCATCGATTGGATCGAAACCCATCAACCCTTCTTCATCTATCTCTATAACCCGAAACCGGATAGCGCCGGTCATGCGTATGGACATGCCAGCGCCGAATACCGGGAAGCGATAGAATCGGCGGACCGGCACATTGGCCGTATACTTTCATTCCTTGAGGAATCGGACCGGCTGGAGCACACGCTCCTGGTCGTGACGACCGATCACGGTATGACGGGCACGGCGCACGGTTACGGTTTTGAGACGGATATGCGCATATTCTCCATCTGGCGCGGACCCGGCATCAAGGCGAATTACGAGATGAAGGACGAAACAGTCGTACCCGCCCGTGAACCCGGTTCCGTGACGGTTCGCGCCCATCCGGTGGCGGATCATGAGTGGGTTCCACACGAGATGACATGGAATAACCAACCCGTGGCCGGGGAATTCCTGTCCGATACCCGGATAGACAGGGAAGGCCGCCACACGTGGGATGTGACCCCCTGGTTGAAAACGCAGATGGTGCACACTCGCGACACGGATGAGACCCTCGTGAGCTTTGCCCTGACCGCCGATGCCACAGGCGACCAACCGGTCCACGACCCGAACAAGCCCAATCCCGGCTTATACTCCGACGCCAACGAGGCCGTTTATTTCAATTCCACTCAATGGCCGTTCCGCGGTGCGCATCCGTCCCTGGTCATCCGGTATGTGAATGAAGACGGCACACGATCGGAACATTCGTTCCCCCCGATCGAAGAGGCCTTTGTCGTTTCCGGCAACCCGGACGCCGAGTATGTGGATCGCCATAATTTCCATATCGGTTACGATCATCGGGGCGAAGGGCGCGCTTTCATAAAATTTGACACAGGATCAACCCGGCCGGCGGGTTCAACCGTCGAATCGGCCACCTTGGTACTGCATTGCTGGCGCCGATATCCCGCCGGATATCCGACCACGCTGGTGTCCCATCACATCATCGATATCGCCCCCACCATAACCGAACTGCTGGGCCTGCGATCTCCCCGTCATTCCACGGGCAAGGTCATTCAACAGATACTGGAATGACACGTTCCTTCTGAACGGGCCTTGATCGCCCCGGATATCTTGGGGATTGACCCGTTGACACGCGACCTGTATCAAACATGCGCGTAGTGTCCGAGGGGGGGGGCGCCAAAGGCAATATAAAAAAAAATGGCCTCATG
>SLKG01000127.1 GCA_007134735.1 Kiritimatiellia bacterium | reverse complement strand
CGGTTGGTCGAGGGCGGTACCCCCCCCCATTATCCTCTTTGCGCCTTACTCTTCCTCCGCGCCTTTGCGTTTTCTTCCCGGCCTCACCCAAAGTCCGGCGCGTGCCGCGCCCGCGCCCTACCCTTCCTGCGGTTGGTCGAGGGCGGTACCCCCCCCCATTATCCTCTTTGCGCCTTACTCTTCCTCCGCGCCTTTGCGTTCTCTTCCACTCAACTCGCGTAAAACCATCGCGCCAGCAGCCGGTTCACCGGCCATAACGCGATCAGGGTCGCGCAGAATAGCCAGCTCAGGATCGTGGCGCCGGACCCAATAACCAGAATGGCCTGGATCAAAATCAACCCGCCGATCAGTTCCCCCACATGCGCGAACATGGATTCGGAGGGCGAACGCATCAATCGCCAGGCCGTCATCCCCGTCAACAGGACCAGCCATGTAAACATCAGGAACAGCGCAATCGCCTGGTCCCGATCCTGAATCACGATACTGATGAACGAAAAGCCGCCCACGATCACCGCCATGAATGGAAGGCAGAAGGACAGCCGCCCGGGGTCGGGCCGGGTTTCCGTCCGGGCAATCCTCGTCACGGCCGCCACATACAACAGGATGAAGCCGAATGCGAGGACCACCGGCCGAACCGGGTACCCGGGAACCTGCGCGGCCGCAACCCCGAGAAGGAAACTGAACCCGCGACACAAGCCCATATTGAGCGGACCGAGTGTCGCAAACTTCTTGGAGAAGCGATTGTAGGCTATCATGGAGGCGACCAGCGCAAACCCGATCCACGTCGTCGCCATCCCCAGCGCGTAACAAATAACCGCGCCGAACAGGATCATAAGCGAGCACAGGGTCACCGCGGGCGTAACCGTTACCGCGCCGGATGGAAGCGGGCGATCCGGCCGGTCCCGTCGATCCTCCTCCTCATCGAACAAATCGTTCATGATCAACCCGGCCGCGTAGAACAACAACGCGGCCAGCACGACCCCGAACAGGCCGGTCGCCGAGACATACGACGCCTGAACGGCAATCAAGTATCCCGCAATCGGATCGCCCGGCACCGTCAACAGATTGGGAAAGCGCATCAGTTGAAGCCAGGCGGATATTCGCGTGGAAATGGCTTTGATGTGGCGGTCCGGCTTCATGATCGGGAAATTGAGTAGTAAGAAGTAAAGAGTAAGCAGACCCATCCCACGGCCTACTGCTTACTCTTTACTACTTACTTTCTACTTCTGCCCCCCTTACCTCTGATACGTGCTCGGGGGCACAAACGGCAGGTCCAGGCGTGGATTGAACTTCCCGCTCTGCTTGTAGAAATTCATCGGATTGTCGAACAACAATCGCTCAATCTGTTTCATGCCGAATCCGTTGTTCATCATATGGCCCGCGATCTTCGGCAGGGTCGTGGGATCCGAAACGCCCCAATCCGCGGAGCTGTTCACCATCGTTTTTTCAATCCCCCACTTCTTCAGGATATCGATCGCGCGTTCGGGATTGAGCTTCGAATAGGGATACACCGTCATGCCCGCCCAGACGTCCGCCTTGCGGCTCAAATCCATCGTTGCTTCCGTGTTGTGATCGATGATGATCCGGTCGTGATCGTAGTTGAGCTCGTTCAACAGGTCGATGGTGCGCTCCGTGCCCTTCTTTTTGCTTACCGTCGGTGTGTCGTGCGGCGTGTGAATCATGATCAGCATGTTGCGCTCTTTGGCGATCTCAAGCTGTCGCTGAAACACCTTCTCCTCGTTGGGGGTAATCAGGTTGTACCCGATCTCGCCGACCGCAAGACAGCGTTCGTGGTTCCAGTACGGATCCATCCCGTCAATGGTTTCCATCGCCAACGCCACGTTTTCGGCCTCCTTGGGGTTGACCGCGATATTGGCGTAATGATCGATGCCGAAACGCTCCGCGCGCTGCCTTTCGAATTCGAGGATCAACTGGAAATAATCCCAAAACGTGCCGGCGTAACGGCGTGTCGAGCCCAGCCAGAACGAAGGCTCCACCGCCACGCGGATGCCTTGTTCGTACATGGCCTGGTAGTCCTCCGTCGTGCGCGAGAACATGTGGATGTGCGGTTCGATAATAATCATAAGGGTTTCCGGATTGATGGGGTCAGGATGATATATGCCGATCCCGTTTTTCCCGAGTCCGTGCCGGCTTCCGGTTTTTGTTGTCGAGCCGGGTCAGCGCGTCTCGCAGGCTCGCCGCCTTCTCGTAATTCTCAACGGCAATGGCGCGCGCCATGTCCTCGCGAATCCGTTCGGCACGGCTCCGGGGACGGTTCTCCTTCAGCTCGAACAATAGTTCCAGAAGCGTTTCCTCCTCTTCGCTGGACAGGTCCGCATCCCATTCCGGATCACTGTATCTTCCCCAGAAATCGCGGACGTCGGAAATCGCATCTTCAATGGCCGCGATGGCCATCTCGTATTCATCGCGATCGCCCTCGGTAAACTGTTCCGCCGTCGCGCGGGCGTTCATCATCCGGACATAGGGATAGTATTGAACGAAATCCCATACGATATCTTCGTCGCGGGCATGTCGTTCAACCAGTTCCAGGATGCGAAGATTGTGGCGGGTGTCCCGGATCACTCCCTCATAATGCCGCAGGGCGTAGAGCGAAATGTACCGGTAATAATACTGAACCGCCTCTTGTTGCAGTTCACTGCATTCCATTTCGCCCAACTTGGGAAAGGCTTGTCGCGTTGAGGTTTTCTCAAGCGTGGCATAGTAATCAAGGAGGGACGGATAACCCCGGGGCATTTGCCCGTCCGGACGGCCTTCGACTTCCATTTGAAACAAACCCAGATCAAGCCGGAGTTGAATCTTCGTTCTCCCGTCTTCGCCCTTGACCCATCGGGCCGTTACCCGTGATGAATCATAATCCCACCCCTTGAGCATCGGCGATATGTCTCTGTTCAAAACGTGTCTCCTTCTTGTGTCCGCGCGTTCGATTCCGCATGGACATGTGCCAGTATGGCCAACATCCCGCCCCAATCAATAAAAAGAACATCCCCCCTTCTCCACACCCCAATAATAACCATGTTCACGCGGCATTTCAAACGCGATTGGGGGGAGGCTGATCACTATATCCCGCGATGATCGGTGCCCCCGATGGTAGGGGCTTCGCTTGCGAAGCCCGGGATGCGTAACAAACGGCCGCCGCATAATCGGGCGTCGCAAGCGACGCCCCTACATTCCCTTCCGGGAGGGTCCGCGGACCGGGATGCACCCTGTGGCCTGTCTCCGGGCGGCGAGGCCGTTTTCAATAAGCCGGACGTGCGCGGATTAAACTGGTTACCCCCCGCCATAATTTGTAAAACAAGACCCATGAACAAACGTACGCCCTTATACGACCGGCACACTGCCCTGAATGCGCGCATGGCGCCGTTCGCCGGATGGGATATGCCCATCCAGTACAAGGGCATTCTGGCCGAGCACCAACATACGCGCCGGCATGTGTCCGTCTTCGATACCTGCCACATGGGCGAATTCGAGCTTTCCGGGCCGACCGCGGAATCCGACCTCGAACGCCTGCTCACCGCGACCGTGGCCACCATCAAAACCGGTCAATGCCGCTATGGTTTTCTCCTGCACAATGACGGCGGCGTTATCGACGATCTCACCTGTTATCGTCTCGCCGCGGATCGCTTCTACCTGATCGTCAACGCCGGAACCCTGGACGAAGACCGGGAATGGATCCGGTCCCACTTGTCTTCGCAAACCGATTTTTCCGACCGGTCCCCCGAAACCGCCAAACTGGATATCCAAGGTCCCGACTCGCGGGCCGCGCTCGAACAAGCCCTCGGCATAACCGCGCCCGAACTCAAATTCTTCCGATTCGAGGAGATCGATATCGACGGCATGCCCTGCCTGATCAGCCGTACCGGCTATACGGGTGAATGGGGATACGAAATGTACTTCCCGCCGGATCAGGCGGTCGGGATCTGGGATCGATTGATCGACACGCAAGGCATCGAGCCCGCCGGGCTCGGCGCGCGCGACACGTTGAGGATGGAGGTCGGTTATCCCTTGTGCGGCCGGGAACTTTCGCGGGCGCGAACACCGGTGGCCGCCATGCAGGGGCGGTTCATGGACCTGAACAAGGACTTTATCGGGAAAGAAGCCGTGACCCGGGATTTGGAATCCGGCGTTT
>SLKG01000045.1 GCA_007134735.1 Kiritimatiellia bacterium | reverse complement strand
TGTCGTGCCCCGATAATTCTCCGGGGGAGAAACTCGCGTACGGCGAGAAGGCGGCGCTCTCGCGCCGCACTCCAAGGATGCCGCTGTCGCGGCATCGGGTGTCCATCGCAGCCTATGGATCGCTTTTGATACAGCCCCAGGACGCCACACTTCGACATTCCGGACTCATTGAGCGCCGGTCACAACCCAATGGAAAGAATACTCGTCTCCCTCTCCCCCGCCCGGGGGGAGAGGGAGGGGGTGGGGGGGTGCCCCCATATGCTTGGAACGCGATCTGGAAATTAGTCCAATTAATAGTGGCGGCGGACACCGAGCGCAATGAAATTGGATCCGCCTTTCACGCCGCCGACCAGGCGGCCGGCGCCGGACCGGTGATGGATCCGGGTGAAGATCGACCAGTCGGGATGATGCGGATGGCCGACCGTGAGTTCGGCCAACAGGAAGTTCAGCATCCTGGACGGGTCCGGATCGTCCTCGTCTCGTTCCAACTCCGGTGTTCCCAACGCCAGCGAAGGACCTGCACCGAACGCCACTGTCGCGGGAAGCCACGAATTCCAGGGAAATGCCCGCCACCGGCCGATCAGGATCAGGTTGATCTCGTAATGATCCTGTTCCCCGAAATGGCGTGCGAAATTGCCCTCGATTTCAAGACCCAACCGTTCTTCCCATCGATCAAATTCGTACGAAACCGCCAGCGCGGCCAAGTGAGACGAACGCAGGGCGGTCTGTCCCTGGAGAATCTCGAGAAACCGGTTGTCGCTCCAGCGCGCCCCGTACACGGATACCGCCCAGTTCCCGTCGGCGTGGACAGGCCGGAGACCGGCCGGTATGAAGAAAAGAAGAAAAACGCATGCGCCAAGTCTGTATCGCGTATCCATTATGTTCACTGACGGGATTCAAGAAAGTCCAGCAACGCCCGGACATCGTTCATCAAGGCCGCAAATTCGTCCCCGGATAGGCTCTGCGCGCCGTCGCACAGGGCGCGGGCCGGATCGGGATGCACCTCGACCATGACGCCGTCGGCCCCGGCCACCAGCGCCGCGCGCGTCATTACCGGAACCAGCGAACGCGTGCCGGTGGCGTGACTGGGATCGACCACGATCGGGAGATGACTCCGTTCCTGGATCAACGGAATCACCGACAGATCCAATGTGTTGCGGGTGGAAGGTTCAAACGAACGGATGCCCCGCTCGCAGAGCACGAGGTGCGGGTTGCCTTCAGCCACGATGTATTCCGCGGCGGCGAGAAATTCCTCGATCGTGGAACAAATCCCCCGCTTCAACAGAACCGGGTGACGGCTCTTCCCCACTTCCTTGAGCAGATCAAAATTCTGCATGTTGCGCGCGCCGATCTGGATCATGTCGGCATGGCTTGCCACCACGTCCAGCTGTTCGATCCGCATGACCTCGGTGACTACCGGCAATCCGTGCGCCCGCCCGGCCTCCTGCAAAAGAGCCAGCCCGGCCATGCCCAGTCCCTGGAATGTGTGCGGACCGGTTCGCGGCTTGAAGGCGCCGCCGCGCAACATCTGCGCGCCGGCGTCCTTGACCAGGGCCGCGGCGGCATTCACCTGTTCTTCGCTTTCGACGGAACAGGGCCCGGCGATGATGACCGGGCGCAACCCGTGTCCGAACGTCACCCCGGCCACGTTCACATGGGTCGGTTCCGGATGGAAATCGCGGGACACCAGTTTGTAGGGTTTGCTGACGTGGATCGTTTCACGGACACCCGGCAATTCGCGAATGGTGGAATCGTCCACGTAACCCTGGTTGCCCAGCACGCCGATGGCGGTGCGCTGACTTCCCGGGATCGGCTTGGCGATCAGTCCCATCCGTTCGACCGCGGAGACCACCGCGTCGATCTGTTCGTCCGTCGCGTGGGGATGCATCACAATCAGCATGGCTCTGCCTCCGGAACCGGCACGGGGAATTGGGCGGCGCCAAGCCGCACCGGGCTGTTTTTCGATACCATCGAATGAGTCAAGATATTCACGCGAGAGAGCGTGTCAAACGCCGGGCCCCACTTCAAGACCGAAGGTATTCCAACAAAGGCCGGATATCTTTCGGGTACGTGTGCTTCACGGTTGACGCAACCCGTAGCCTGTGGGATTTTGATGAGGCCCGGCTCATGCAAGGCATGACCATTTCCTTAGAATCTTCCGGAGGAACATGACACAAAAAAGCGTGTATATTGGAGTCGCTGCCTGTCCGCCTCCGGCGGAACGCCCTCGTCGCACCATCCGGGGCGAGGGCGCCCCGGCTCCATTATTGGGTTGCGGGCAATCGTCTGCGTTGGGATATCATGAAAACTTTTCCGTGCACGTGTGGACAGACGCTCTTTTATGAAAACACCCGCTGCCTGCGGTGCGGTGCTGAACTGGGATTCTGCCCCGTGTGCCGACGCATCACGCCGATTGAGCCGCTGAACGGAACAACCTATCACTGTGGAAATCCGGCTTGCGGGGCAAAGCTGGTCAAATGTGCCAATTACGCGGAAGAAGACGCCTGCAACCGGTGCGTGGCCGTCCCGACGGACGGCAATTCCCCGCCTCCGTATTGCGATTGCTGCCGCTATAATCAAACCATCCCGGATCTGTCGATTCCCGGCAACCGCTTGAAGTGGTGCCGGCTCGAAGCGGCCAAGCGAAGACTGATCTATGGACTTGATTATCTCCGGTTGCCGCACGGCACGCGTACCGACGGCATCGAACCCCCGCTGTCATTCGACTTCAAGGCCGACGTCATCCCGGCGAAAGACCTGTGGCATTCGATGGGAACGGAGGAACGGGTCTATACCGGACACGCCAACGGTCACATCACCATCAACATACGGGAAGCAGACGAGGTGGAGCGGGAACGATTGCGGGTGGAAATGGGCGAAGCGCACCGTACGCTGATCGGTCATTTTCGCCACGAGATCGGTCACTACTACTGGGACATGCTGGTCCAGGGGCGGCGTGAAGCGGAATTCGTCCGCCACTTCGGCGATCCGTCACAAAAACCGTACGATCAGGCCATGGACGCTTATTACCGGAACGGACCTGCACCCGACTGGTCCCGGCAATACGTCACCGCTTATGCCTCCATGCATCCCTGGGAGGATTGGGCGGAAACGTTTGCGGCCTTTCTGGATATCGTCAGCGGATTGGAAACCGCCGTCCACGTGGGATTTCTTCCGGCGGATGCGTTCGATCTTGACGATCCGGACGGCATGTTTTCCCGCTACCAGGAACTGGGCATCGCCCTGAACGAGATGAGCCGGGCCATGGGATTGCTGGACATGGTCCCTGATGTGCTCGTGGGGCCCGTGATCGATAAACTGCGTTTTGTTCACTCCATTTGCCGGGAAGCCCCCGGCGTTGTTTCCCGGGAAAGAAGGCCGGCATGAGATTCGATCGATACGACACAGGAAAATTTTACGACGAGCTGTTCGAGGGGCCCGGCTCGCCCCGGGCGTGCGCGGTCCCGCTGGTGGAACGTATCCACTCCCTTTCGGATGGGGAAGTGCTTCAACGGCAGGCCGCCGCCGAACAGGCTTTGCTCCAAATGGGCATCACTTTCAACGTCTATGGATTGGAGGGCGGCACGGAACGGATTTTTCCGTTCGACATCATTCCGCGAATTATATCGGCACAGGACTGGGATGTCGTCGAACGCGGTTTACGTCAGCGCATTGAGACGCTGAACCTCTTTATCCACGACGTGTACAACGAGGGGCATATTCTGCGCGATGGCGTGATTCCCCGGGACCTGGTGATGTCCGCGGCCAGCTATCGCGCGGTCTGCCGGGGCCTTACGCCCCCACGGAACATCTGGTGTCACGTCACGGGAACGGATCTCGTACGCGACCGGAGCGGGGTCTTCCATGTATTGGAAGACAACCTTCGCTGTCCGTCCGGCGTTTCTTATGTGCTGGCCAACCGCCAGGTGCTGAAACGCACCTTTCCCTTCGTGTTCCGGAAAATGCCCATTCGGCCCGTGGCGGATTATGCCGGACATCTGCTGAACACGCTGCAATACCTCGCCCCGAACGCGGACGGAAAACCGACGGTGGCGGTGCTGACGCCGGGCATCTACAACTCCGCCTACTTTGAACACGCCTACCTGGCGCAACAGATGGGGGTGGAACTGGTTGAAGGCTCGGACTTGGTGGTGGACGATG
>SLKG01000013.1 GCA_007134735.1 Kiritimatiellia bacterium | reverse complement strand
TTCCCCTCCTGGGAGGGGTGATCGCCGAAGGCGATCGGGGTGGGTTGTTCATCAACACCCACAAGGCATTCCCTGCCTTAACTCTCAAAATACGTATAACCCCTTAACCCATTCTCATACGCCGTCATGATCTCCCTCCTCTCCTGCGGAGACAGACGACCTTCCCGTACCGCCGCTTCGGCTATCCGCCTGACACGAGTGGTCAATTCAGACGGATTGTATTCCACATACGAAAGCACGTCGGAAACCGTATCCCCGTCAATCTCGCGTTCGTATTGAGGACGGCCTTGATCATCCACGTAAATGCTCACCACGTTCGTATCACCCAACAGGTTGTGCAAATCCCCCAAGGTTTCCTGATAGGCGCCTATCAGGAATATGGCCATGTAATAATCCTCCTGGTTGAGGGGATGAACCGGCAATGAATGTCTCACGTCATGGAGGTCAATAAAGCGGCTGATTTTCCCATCACAGTCACATGTGATATCCGCCAGCGTGGCCCGACGCGTCGGCGGTTCGTTCAGCCGGTGTACGGGCATTACGGGAAACAACTGTTCGATCGCCCAGGCATCGGGCAAGGATTGGAATACACTGAAATTCGCATGATACACATCGGCTATGGCATTCTGGAGACCCGCCAATTCCTCCGGAATGTATTTAAGATGTTCAAGATCTTCCGAAATTCGGTTTATGATATGCCAGAAGATCCTTTCCGCCGTCGCGCGATCCCGAAGCGACAATACACCGCGTTCGAACATGGAACGCACCTCGTCCCGGTAATATACGGCATCGTGATAGCACTCCTGCAGGTTTTTCCGGGACAGCATTTCGTTCACATGCAACAGGTTGTGAATCATTTCATGCAATTCATCGGGGATCGAATCCGGTAATCCGTGGGACTCCATCCGACTGACGTCCAGCACATTGAACAACAGGACGGAATGGTAGGCCACCGTGGCCCGCCCGGACTCACTGACAATGATCGGATGCGGGATTTCCGCCTCGTCCGTCTGGGTCATCACAATTTCAACTACGTCGGCGGCATATTCATCCACGCTATAGTTGCTGCTGCTCGCGTAATTAGTGTGCGAACCGTCATAGTCCACGGCCAATCCCCCGCCGACATTGATAATGCCCATCGCCGCGCCTTCGCGGACCAGGCTGACGTAGAACCGGCAACCTTCGGCTACGGCGTTGCGGATACTCCGAATGTTCGGGATCTGGGAACCCAGATGAAAATGGAGCATGTTCAGACAATCCAGCATGTCCTGTTTGCGCAGCAGGTCCACCACGTCGATAATCTGCGAGGCGTTCAATCCGAACATGCTTCGATCCCCGCCGGAATCCGTCCAGTGCCCTTCCGCGCGGGTCGCCAGTTTCGCGCGTACGCCCAAACGGGGTCTCACCTTCATGCGGGCGGCCCGTTCCAACACCAGGTTTACCTCGCCCGGCATCTCCAGGACCAGCACGGCTTGCAGGCCCATCTTCTGGGCATACAACGCAAGATCGATAAACTCCTCGTCCTTATATCCGTTGCAGATAATGAATGCCTCCGGATCGGACATGTAGGCGAGCGCGGCAATGAGTTCGGGTTTACTGCCGACCTCCACGCCGTGATGAAACGCGCGGCCGAAATCGACGATCTCCTCCACCACCTGTTGCTGTTGATTCACCTTGATGGGATAGACGCCCCGATACGGAGCACCGTATCCCGCTTCCTGGATGGCCTTGCCAAATGCGGTATGAAGCAGCTTGACGCGCGAAGCGAGAATGTCCCCGAAACGCAGCAGGACGGGCATATCCAGACCTCGGTCCTTTAATCCCGCCACGATGTGCATGAGGCTGATCCGGGCCGCATGATTTGCGCCGTGCGGCTGAACGACGACTTCGCCCTCGTTCGAGACGTCGAAATAACCCGCCCCCCAGTTGCGCACTCCATATAATTCAGCGGACCGTTCGGAAGTCCAGCGCGTCAAGGTCTCTTGTTTCATTATACTTTCTGCCTTCAAGCGCCGGTGGATTTACCCGGCCAGTGCTGTCGAGCATAGTAGCGATCCGGAAAAAAATAGCAAACCTCTGTATAACGAAAAACACCGGGGTGGACATCGTGCGACGGCATGACCTTTCCCCCGGTTAATTCCAATCCTTGGAAAGAAAAAGGGCCTCCATTTCCAACCGTTGGAAATCCGCGACGTGTGCCCGGCGCCGTAACATCCAAACAGACGATCGTCAGTTTAGCTGTTACGCCTCAAGCGCAGGTAGCTCATCCCGGCCACCATGTACAGCAGCACCGCCAACAACACCAGCACACGAAAACCAAGATGGATACTGGTAAACGTCGCCAGCGACGCGCCCATTACCGAGGCGAATCCATTGATCCCCCATGCCCAGGGGACCATCGCCCCATAACGGTCGCTGACCAACTGCATCCCCGTTGGAAACGGCATCCCCATGAAATAGGCCAGCGGTCCCAGCAGCAACACGCTGCCCCCTACGCGCGCGGCATCCGTCCAGCCCGCCCACGCCGAAAAGAGGGCCGGCAACGTCAACAGGTAGAACCCCGTCACCACGCCGATGCCGATAACGGCCGCCGTCAGCACCGTCCGGCCCCGGGTCTGGAAATAATCCGCCGTCAAACTGCCCAACCCGGAAAAGATCAGAAACGACGTAAGCACCACGGCCACCGAATACACCGGGTATGCCAGGAAGAGCATGAACTTCTGTATAAAGGCGATCTCGAGGAACATGAAGGCCAGCCCCAGCATCGCAAAATACAGCAACACCCAACGCCGCTTTCCTTTCGTCTCCGCCCGCCGGGTCAATACGCCCAGCGGCAACAGAATCAACAGGGCGCTCACTACCCCGCCCTGAACGATAGTCGCCACCAGGGCAATGTAACCCCACTCCACAAAGGCAACCCACTCCATACCCATTTCCCGCATCAGCTCCCGGAACGAGCCCCACTTAAAGAACTGAAAGAAGTACGGGCGATCGTCCGTCGCCGGGCGTACGTAAAATAGATAGTCCTCGTAAAAGGCCTCACGATCCGGGGACAGGATCGCCTGCGCAGCCAGGTAATAGGTCGGCTCCTCCAGGACGGTGTACCGATTGACCTCGTCCGGGACGATGCCGGGATAATGCACCACGTCAAACCAGCGATCGCGACTGAACGCGCGGATGGCCTCCACCTGCTTCTCCGTGAACGGGGACCGGCTTAACAGGATCGTGCCCGTATTCCAGGAACGGATGAAGGCGATATGATGCTCCGGCGCCTCGATACCCGCCCGCTCGGCGGCTTCCACAAGCGTCGCAAACATCTTGATGGCATCGCGCGGAGGCGTTTTCAACCAGCGCGTAATCGCCAACACGCCGTTGGGGGAAAGGTGGTCGAGATACAGGTCCACGGCTTCGCGGGTGTAGAGATAACTTTCGCTCAAGGCATACACCCCCGAGGCCGCCGCGCTGAAGGCATCCAACAGCGCAATCTGTATCACGTCGTACCGCCCCCCCTCCCGCGCCTCCAGGAAACCCCTCCCCTCAGCCACGACAGGCGTCACATCGTCCCGTTCGTACAGGCGGCCCGAGAATTCCCGGAAATATTCATCCATCATGGGAAATACGCGCGGATCCACTTCCACGGCGGTTACGTGCGAGGCGCCGTGATGCAATGCCATAAGCACATCCGTACCTCCGCCGGCGCCGATGATCAGTGTGTCCGGCTCATCCATCAACCGGTACGGCAATGCCGGCGTTACGTAGTCCAGATACACCAGGTCCGACGGATCCCCGTCAAAACGATTGATGACCGACACGGCGCCCGCATCAAAAAAAAGGCCCGCCTGCTCCGGCAAGGGGCCCAGTTCATGCATCGGATAATTGGATATCTGGCCCGGTGTTTCGCGGATGTGCCGCGAGGTCACGGCGGTCAATTGAGACAACGGGCTCTGTGCGCGTCCCACGATTTCGGCATCGGGAAATTGAAGCGTGTAGGACAACACCTTGTATTCGGAAATCCGGATGGGCGCCATCCCCTGTATCCACACCCAGCCCGCGAACAGAATGAGCGCGGATACGGAAATCCATTTCCAGCGCCGGACACCGGATGGCCCACACACCAGGAGCGCGGCCATTCCGACTCCGAAAGCCAGCAGATAGGGAATCCGTTCCGGCGGAAACAGATAGAGCAGGGCCACCGCCGCCGCCGCGCCCAGGCCGGACCCCGCCATGTTGACGAAGTAGACGAGGCCGATTCGTCGGGGGCCGAGAAAGAAGGCCAGTGTGATACACGTTGACACGAGAAAGAAAGGAATGGCCAGTACCACGTACAACTGCGCCAGGTACACATATTGCCGGGCCTGCGCCACGAGATGAAAGGTTTCAAACGGAATTCGCTGGCTCCACTCGTAACACAGAAAAATGGCCGCGGCGAGCAGCAGGCTTGTGGCACGAAACATATCCGGCTCACGGCCTCGTATGCGACTTCGCAACAGGGTTAACACCGTTCCGCTCGCCCCGAAACCGAGCATGGCGATGCTGATGATCATGTAGGCAAAATGATGCCATTGCGCGATGGAGAATATGCGCATAATGGCAATCTGGTAGGCGATGCCCACTCCACTGATGAAGAAGAGGGAAAGATGGAGGAACGGGGTCTTCGGGTTTTCGATTGTTGAATTTCGATTAAGCATCACCGGTATTCCGTATCGGGGACCGTGTTATCTAAAGGGGGGGCAAGGCCGCATCAATCGGCCCGGCGGTCGCCGCGCGACCGCCCTACCCCGCCCACGGTTGATCCCGGAAAGGTAGGGCGGGGCCGCCGGACCCGCCGGATACCGGATCGAAACGGGGCCGATTCTTCCGCCCCCCTCACCGTTCCCCGGTCAACGGCACAAAACGGACCGCCATGATATTGCGTTGTGTAATCGAACCGTCTTCCTGTTTTTCCACCAGCATCAGATTCTGTACGCGCATGGGCGGCCCTACCGGAATCACCATGCGCCCACCCGGCTTTAACTGTTCCACCAGCGGCGGCGGAATGTGGGTGGCAGCCGCCGTCACGATAATAGCGTCAAACGGGGCATGTTCCTCCCAGCCGAAATAACCATCGCCCTCCTTCACCTCCACGTTGTCATACCCGTAGTCTTTCATCCGGGAAGCGGACAATTCCGCAAGTTCGGGAACAATCTCGATGGTATACACCCGATCCACAATCTCCGCCAATACGGCGGCCTGATAGCCTGATCCGGCGCCGATTTCCAGCACGACATCCCCCTCCCGTACCTGCAGGAGTTCCGTCATGGCCGCCACGATGTAGGGTTGAGAAATGGTCTGTCCGTATCCGATCGGAAGAGGGCGGTCCGCATAGGCCATCCGGATCATGTCTTCCGAAACGAATTTGTGGCGTTCGACCGCCCGCATCGCCCGCAGGGTGGCTTCGTCCCGGACACCCCGTGCTTCAATATCCTGCTTCACCATGCGCTCCCGGAGCTGTGTAAATCGATCGCTCTCATCCGCCCGGCCCGTCGAAACGGCGATGAGAATTCCCACGATCGCACTCGTAACAGAAATAATATACCGGTTCATGATGCAATCCAATCATAGGTATTATGCAATTATGCGTCTTTGCTTCGTGGGTTCAACCTCACACAAATACCTATCGGTTTCAAGCCGGGATCCGGCTCGGCCCGGCTTCGCCCTTCGGTTCCATGATCAACCGCATGGAGGGCGAAGCTCCTGCTGAGCCGCGATTATTACGTCGGCAATTAAATAGTGACTTTCCTCTCCAAACGCATGTGAGCGATTTATTGCCCGTGAATTGCCCGCCCGGCGGGGGCGCCGGGCCTCCATTGTGAAGAAACAACGCGGAATATGGAGCCGCAGCCTGTCCGCCTCCGGCGGAACGCCCTCGTCGCGCGATTATGGATACGAATCTGCACCAGGAATATGAGCTACCGGAAGCTTCGCCAAGACGAGCTGAACCTGCCACTATTTAATGGCCGGCGCAATAAGGCAAGGCGAATGGGCGGATACCGGATCGGCCCGTCTTCGCCGCGACATGCTAAAATCCCGCCCCCCCCGTTCCGAGATCAACCGTAATCCCGGGTCCGGTCTACACCTCAATCGTCTCGAGCTTCGATTTCATGCCGTAGCTTGCGTTCATCTCGGCGCGCGGGCCCATGAGGCGAACGAATTGCGCCGCGATTTTGCGCTTATAATCCCAGCGGGCGGCCTGCGCGACCAACAGGTAGGAGGCGTATATATCCACGAACAGGTCCGTGACAAAGTGTGCCACCAGCTCACGGTACTCAACATCCTGTTCTTTCAGGAAGGCCAGGACATCCTTGAGTTTCGCATGGGCGGCGCGAATCTCTTCCTGCAGGGCGTCGAGTTCGGCGTCGTCATAATTCTTGCGCTCGAAGGCGCCCAACACGTCATCCAGATCGCCGCGCACAAGACGGCTGATGGCCCAGATCACCTGGATTTGCGAGGTGCCCTCATAGATATTCGTGATGCGCGCGTCGCGATAAAGCCGCTCGAGGGGATATTCCTTCATGTATCCGTTCCCGCCGAATACCTGGATGGCGTCGTAACAGACTCGATTGGCTATTTCCGTGGAGTAGTATTTGGCAATCGGCGTAAGTGCTTCCGCCACCTTTCCGAATGCACGCACGGCCTCCTTATCGCCTGCTTTTTCAGCGCCCTGATGCAGGTCCACGACCTCGCTGGCCGCGTAAAGAACCGCGCGCGAGGCTTCCGTATGCACCGCCATATGCTCCAGCATCATCGCCACTTGCGGAAATTCCTTGATCGGCTTTCCGAATTGTTCGCGTTCCCCGGCGTACGCGGCGGCCTCGGTCAACGCCGCCTGCGCGATACCCTGCGCCTGCGCGCCAATGGCCAACCGGGCGGCCAGCATCAACCACGCCGTATAGCGCGCCAGGCCCATGCCGCGTTTACCTATGAGATAGGCGGGGCAATTATCAAAATACAGCTCGCAGGTCGGCGACCCGTGGATGCCCAACTTGTTTTCGATGCGCCGGACCGTCACGCAATCGCATTTCTCCACCAGGAAGAAGCTCAATCCCCGCCCCCCGCTCTTCTTTCCGGGATCCTCGCTGCGCGCGAGCACGAGAATCACATCGCCGCACCCGTTCGTGATGAAACGCTTGGTGCCGCTGATCTTCCACTGACCGGTCTCGGGGTCCTGGGTCGCCGCGATCCCGCCGCCGCCTTCAGCGCGGGTCTGCACGGCCGCCAGGTCGCTGCCGGCATCGGGTTCCGTCAGCGCCATCGCGCCCGTGAATTCCCCCGTGCTCATGCGCGGCAGATATTGCTCCTTTAATTCATCCGATCCGAATTTGTCGATGGTTTCGGCGATGCCGCCCTG
This sequence comes from Kiritimatiellia bacterium, assembly GCA_007134735.1. GTDB lineage: Bacteria > Verrucomicrobiota > Kiritimatiellia > SLAD01 > SLAD01 > SLKG01. The sequence continues at coordinate 7,880 of SLKG01000013.1, read as the reverse complement.
AAGACCGAATATGTTCATCAACGAAGCGTCGGCCTGCGAAACGATCTCGATCGCCGCGGTGTACACCGTTTCCGGAAATTGCAGTCCGCCGAACTCACGCGGGATCGTCATGCCCATGAGCTGGGCATCGAGGAGATCTTTCATATTCCGCTGAAGCCCTTCGGGAAAAAGAACTTTCCCGTCCTCGCACCGGCAACCGATCTCGTCCACTTCCGCCGCCCGGGGTGCGATGCGGTTCGCGGCGATTTCGCCCACCGGATCCTCCAGCAGTCCCAAATACGTCTCCTTGGCTTCCGCGGGTGATTCGTACGGACAGTCCTCCGAACCGATCTTCTCCTTGAGCGCGACAATCGCTTCCCAGTCCATCACTTGTTCCATGATGAACTTCAAGTCCTTGTTTTCCGTATAAAAGTTGGCCATGTCTCCTGTTCTCCTTTTCATGTTGATGGAATGACGCTTCGCATTACGCGGCGAGCACCTTGATCAATTTCGGAATGACAACCTTCAGATCCCCGACCACCTGGTAGTGCGCGACCTTGAAGATGGGCGCGTTGGCATCCGTGTTGATGGCGATGATCTTTCGCGCATCGAGCATGCCTACCCGGTGCTGGACGGCGCCGCTGATGCCGCAGGCGATATACAGGTCCGGCCGCACGGTGGCGCCGGTCTGACCGATCTGGTGGTCGGCGGCCAGCCAACCCGCATCCACTACGGCGCGCGTGGCGCCCACCTCGGCTCCCAGGGCATCGGCCAATTGCTGGACCACGGCCAACCCCTCGGCGTTGCCGACCCCCGCCCCGGCGGCCACGATGATCTTGGCGTCCTTTAAATTGACGGTCTTCTTCGCCACGTCCCGTTTCAATACGCGCGCGGCAAAATCGGAATCGTCCAGCTCCACGCTCAACGGGACGGCCTCGCCCGTACGCGAGGCGTCGGCGGCGGGCGTTTCGGCGGCGCCGTCATGCAAGGACACGATGAAGAGCCCTTCCTTTTCGGGGGCATAGGCGGTCTGTACCTTGCGGTCGAATTCCACCCGCCGGGCGACATATCCGCCGTCCGCCGCTTCCACGCCGTCGGCCGACAGCACACAGGGCGTCTTCAGGCGTGCGGCCACGGAAGGCGCGAGGTCGTTGCCGATCGTTGTTGCGCCGAACAGCGCCACCGCGGGAGGGGCTTCGTTCAACCATGCGATAACCGCCTTGGCATACGGCTTCGTGGTATAAGCCGCCGCGCGTGAATCGTCGAACACCTTCACTTCATCCGCTCCGCGCGCGAACAGGTCCGCCGCTATTCCGGACGCGCCGGCGCCGGCCGCCAGGCAACGCACGACTCCACCGTCCGCAAGCGCGCGGGCAGCGCCGAGACACTGCAGGCTGATGTCATTCAATACCCCGTCATCCACTTCGATAAATACGCTGATATCCGCCATGATTCAGTCTCCCTTTCGTGCTTCATCCAACATTGATTTCAATTCGGCCTCACTCTCCGCATCCACCGCGCGCGTCTCGATGACACGTTCCGGAACGGCGGCGCGTCCGGCTGTCTTCGTGACGGCCTCAATCGCCGGGGCTTCGTGAGCCGGAATATCGACTTTCTTCATTTTGAGCTTCAACATGGCTTTCGCGCTGCGGGGCGAACGGGGATCGTCCTCGAGGAGGGCGACACCCACCGACAACACGGCCGGCAGGGGAACCTCGACGGTTTCCGTACCCATTTCAATGGCCCTCCGGGCCACGGCGCGCTCCGGCGTGGCTTCCTCCAGTTCATCCACCCAACTCACCTGTTCCGCGTCAAGCGCCGCGGCCAGATGCGCTCCGAGCAGTGAATTCTCACCGTCCAGTACGGTCGTGCCGATTAAAATCAGACCCTGAGAACCCAACTCGCGTATCGCGCCCGCATAGGCTTCGGCCAGGGCCTGATCGTCCAGCGCAAGCGGGTCCGCGTTCACCCGCACAACCGCGTCCACGCCGCGATAGAGCGCCTCGCGCAACACATCCACGCCACGCGGCTCGCCCGCGGAAATCGCGGTGACCTTTCCGCCCTGGGCGTCCTTGAGGCGCAAAGCCATTTCCAGCGCGTTCAAATCCTCCGGCTCGAACCGGGTCCCCACCGCATCGGCCTTGATATTACCCGTATCGTCGAGCACCTGCCCGACCAGATCGCGGGTATCCCAAACCTCCCGCACGATGACCATTGTATCTACCGACATACCGACTCCTTCTTTTCTGGTTGTTCTAGATTCCTGGAGAGACCGGCCCCGTGACTATCTCAAAACACATGGACGAGCCATGATCTCCATATCGACCCCTGCGCCTCATCTCCACCCGCAAGTCACCCCGAATTCCGCGTACCCGCGTCCACTTCTCATCCGTACCGGTACTTCACCCCTTTTCCCCCCTCCGGATAAAGCCATTCAATTGCCCCGAACGGACAGGCCTGGCGGCACGTGCCGCATTCCAGGCAATTCTCGTGCGACACCGTCACGCGCTTCGGATCATTCGGATCAGCCTTGTACACTTCCGCCGGACAGATGACCAGACAGACCTTGTCCTTGCAGTTCGCGCAAATTTTTTCGTCCACGACAATATGCGGATGCGCCGGGTCCGGCTCGTATTTAGTGCGATAGAGTTTGTCCGCCAGCGACATATTCTCAGGTGACTCGGTCATGGCAACTTTCTCCTTCCCGTCAAGCCAGGTGGCGCGCGCGCACGACATCGCGCACAAATCGGATTTTCGGCAATCCCTTCATGAAATTGCGGAAGGCTTTCTTTTTGATTTCACGTTTTGATTCGGGGCCGCACGTAAACATGTCCACCAACATGCGGTTGACCTTCTTCGGATACAGCGAAAGCAGGTTCGGACATCCTTCCAGCACTTCGGGCACCTTGCGAAACTGTTTAAGATCCTTCATCACCACGCTGCTTTCCAGCTTTTGCTCGTAGGCGGAAAGCGTATCCCGGCTGAAGTCTCCTTTCTTTTTGGCCTCAATAATCGTCAACCCCGCGGCACGACCCGATTCCATGGCGTGATTGGTTCCTTCCTTGTAGGCGGACATGTTGACAAAACCGGCGGCATCCCCCGCGATCAGCACCCCGTCGCCGGCAAGCTGACCCACGGCATCGTAACCCCCTTCGGGGATCATGTGCGCGCTGTATTCCATCAATTCCGCTCCGCGCACCAGTTTGTGCACAACGGGATGCTCCTTCAGACGGTCCAGCACGTCGTCGGGGCGCAGACCCGCGGCCGTCATGGAGGAAATGCGGGCGGCGAAGCCCAAATGAAGCGTTTCGCGGGCCGTATACAAAAAACCGCCTCCAATGAGGCCTTCAAAGGGCGCCCCGAACAGGTCCATGGCCGCCCCTTCGCCGGGTTCCAGTTGAAACCGGTCTTCGATCTTTTCCCGGGGAAGGGCCAGGATCTGCTTAACGCCTACGGCGTAGTCCTGCTTATGCCGGCCCTGCCGAAAACCCAGTTCCGCACGGGCCTTCTCGGTCACAAGGGAATTGGCGCCGTCGGCAAGCACGACAACGCTCGCATAGAATTCCTCGTCCCCCCGAATCTTCACGCCGACGGCCTTACGGGTTCCGTTGGACGACTCGTATATCAAATCGTCGACCACCATGCCCTCCAGCAGGTTGGCGCCCGCCTCTTCGACCTGTTCGGCAAACCATCTATCGAACTGGGAGCGATGAACAATATAGGTGTTGTTATACGGAGGCCGGCTCCACTCCTCGGCTCCGAAATCAAGGGCGATATGTTCCCGCTCACCGAGAAAGACCATGGTGCGGCGCGATACCGGCCGCTCGACCGGGGCCTTCTCGAACGCGTTGGGAATCATTTCGTTCAGCACGGTGCCGTATACCAGGCCGCCGACATTCTTGGCCCCGCAATACTCGCCGCGTTCGACCAGGAGGACCTCGAGGCCCTCCCGGGCCATCGTGTAGGCCGCCGCCAAGCCCGCCGGGCCTCCGCCCACCACGATGGCATCCATCATTACCCGATCTTCATCCGTCATAGTACATCCTCAGGTTTCATCAAACAGCCCGCTCCCAAGGGGCGAAACGGGCCTTGCACCAGATCACTGCCATGCGCCGAAGCCTGCCAAAATACGGAATGATGGGTCAAGCGTGTTATCCAAAAGGCGTGCGGGATCGCGGGGAATGAAATGGAAAACCCCGAGTCATAACAGGGGGATAGGCCCCGCCCCCGCTTCTACACCGCCGGGGATTTCTCCGTTATCCCCTTGCAAACCGGGTCAGGAGGGTCGAGGTGCACGCCGGAACAACGGGAATATTTCGCTCCAGGCGATGCGCCAGGATGTCCACTTCCGTCAATCGCTGCAAGGCGTCCGCCGCCGTCAGGGATTCAGCCTGTTTCCGCAATACCGATGCGTCGGACTTGAAACACAGAAGCGTATCTTCTTCGCCCAGCACACACATGAGCCGGTCCCGATGCCATAGTTGCATCAAGCGAAGGCATTCCGAACGGGTTTCCAGCAACCGGGCCTGGATCAGGGCTTCGGTCCGCTCCTTTTCCGCTTTCCGGTCTTCCATCTCCCGTCTTTCGTCTTCGTCCATCGCCGCTTCCACGGTTTCCCGGATTTCGTTCTTGAGGGTGTCCAACAGCGTTTTCAATTGTTCGGCATAGGCCAGCACCTCAAGGGGGTCATCCGGATCGCCTGAACGAAGCAGATTCATCAACGTTTCCTTCCACGACTCGTCCTCCCCCGCCGGGGATTCCGGGGAACGGTCTTCACCCAGCGATATCCTTTGACAGCGCGAACGGATGGTGGGCAACAGGAACTGCGGGGCATCGGTCAGTAACAGGATCAGGCTTTGTCCGGGCGGCTCTTCCAGCGTCTTCAGGAAAGCGTTGGCCGCCTGGTCCGACAAGCGCTCGGCATACGTTATGACGCCGGCTTTCCAGCCGCCTTCGTACGCCGTCTGGTGGATGCGGTGGGTCAGCTCACGCATTTCATCCACGCGGATCACGCGGCCCTTGCTTTTCGGCTCCAGCCAATAGACATCGGGATGAAGGTGTTGTTCGACGCGGCTACAGGCCGAACAGGAACCGCACGGCTTGTCCGTCGCCGTGCAGTACAGGAGTTTCAGCAGGGCTTCCGTGAAAAGGCGTCCGTTGCCGCGCGGGGATCCGGAAATGATATAGGCATGGGCCAGGCGTCCGTCATCGTAACTCTTCCGGATCCCCTCCCAGGCTCCGGACCATTCAGACACCCAGCTCATGTTGCAGCATCCTCCAGACCTCATCGGAAACCGTGTCCGCGTCCCGCATACCATCGAGCAGGCGGAACCGTTCCGGCCAACGTTCGGCCAGTTTCAGATATCCCTGCCGCACCTTCTCATGAAACGAGCGCGCTTCGCTCTCGATGCGATCGAGCGGTTTCGATTTTTCCTGGTGCCGCGCGCCGATGCGCCGGAATCCTTCGTCCAGGTCTACATCGAGAAGAATGGTGATATCCGGTACGGCGCCGTCAATGGCGAACTGATTGATGGCGATCATCTGTTCCACCTCGAACCCCCGGCCATAACCCTGGTAGGCGGTAGTGGAATCGGCAAAGCGGTCGCAAACGACCCAGGCGCCCCGTTCGAGCGCGGGCAGGATCACGCGGGACACCAGTTGGGCCCGGCTGGCGGCGAAGAGCAGGACTTCGGCGCTAGGACTGATCGGTTCGCCGGCCTTGTCATGCTGAAGAATATCCCGGATGGCCTCCCCCGTCGGCGTCCCGCCCGGTTCGCGGGTATACAGTACTTCGTACCCTTCCTGCTCAAGCCGGTCGATCAGACGCCTGGCCTGCGTCGTCTTCCCGCTCCCTTCCGGCCCTTCAAACGTAATGAATTTTCCACGTGCTTTCGCCATCGTCCTCTTCCTCGTACTCGTCCTCGTCCTCGCTCCGGCCATGTGTACCCGCTTTCCCGCCGTGCTGTCACCCCTTTTCTGCAGAACGCCTCAACGAGGTGGGCCACGCCCTCCATCCCGCCCAACACCCGTTGTTCCATTTCTGGAGGGCGAAGCTCCCGCTGAGCCGCGATACAGATAAGGCGTCCGAACAGACCCCGGCTCGCTGCTTGTTCTCATTTCCCTCTTGCCATACGCCGGGTATCGGATAGAGTATCGCGGAACCTTCCTGAACGACGGCTGGATCGGGGCGTAGCGCCATGTCACGCCGTAGTCCCGGCACGAAGTGGCGGGCGAAGGTGGAAGCCTGGCATATCGACGCGGATACCGCCGTAAGACGGAGAGTTTGTTCATTGAATCGGGGCGTAGCGCAGCCTGGTAGCGCGCTTGTTTCGGCCCCGCGGAGCGGGGTAAAGTACAAGCTTGTCCCGCCGTAGGCGGGAAGGTCGCGAGTTCCCCGCCAAAAGGCGGGCTCGCCTCCGGCGAGAAATCCCGTCGCCGTCCGGAGATAGCAGAAACGGTTGAGAAATCTTGAGTCTAGAATCGGGGCGTAGCGCAGCCTGGTAGCGCGCTTGTTTCGGGTACAAGAGGTCGCGAGTTCAAATCTCGCCGCCCCGATTCCTTTCCCTGTCGCGAGTTCCCCGCCATAGGCGGGCTCGCCTCTGGCGAGAAATCTCGCCGCCCCGAGCACTTTCACTGGTAATACGGATTGGTGCCGGCGGTGTGGTCGGTGACGTCGATAACCTCGCCTACCTGCGGGGCGATGTCGCGAATGGCTCGTTCGACACCGTGTTTCAGGGTCATTTTCGACGCGGCACAGCCTTGGCATCCCCCGCCAAGCTCAAGGTACACGTCGTCGTTCTCGACCTTGACGAGTTTCACAAACCCGCCGTGCATCGCCAGCGCAGGGTTGATGTGTTGTTCGAGCAGTTGTTCGACGGCTTCCCGGGTGTCGTCCGACGGAGGCCGGTTCTTCGCCGCCTCAAGCGCCTCTGAAGATATCGGCGGCGTGTCTTCCGCTTCCATCGGCGCCTTGATCGCCGGCAACAGTTCCTTCGCCAGCTCCGGCCAGGGCGTGGGTACATTCTTCGTCAATGTAAGCGTATCCCCCGCTATCCGGGCGCGCGTAATGCCCGGCACGGCGAAAACGGAATCAACCAAGGGCGATCCCAGGGATTCGTCCGCCCCGTTGAAGATGAGCGTTCCATCTTCGAGAAGGGTGCGATTCACCGTGAATCGGCACGTTTGGGGATCGGGCAGCATTTCACCGGTAACTTTGATCGGCTCGCTCGTCATGAATCGGGTCTCCTGGTTGATTTCTTCGCTATGATACCCCGATATCGGATTGAATCAAGGTTGTACGGGAACCGGTAATCCGGAACTTGCCGTCCTCATTCGCCGGGCTATCGGTCGACGCGAGCGGCGACGAGAAGGGAAAACGATCCGGCTTCGCGCCTTTGCGTTCTCTTCTTCCGGGTCATCACGAAGTCCGGCGGTCGCAGCGCGACCGCCCTACCTTTCCCGCGATCGGTCCAGGACCGGTAGGGCGGGGCCGCTGGACCCGCCGGAAAATGAGATGTGACAGACCGGGTCGATAGCCCCTACCCCGTCATCCTCTTTGCGCCTTTTGCCGGCTTCGCGCCTTTGCGTTCTCTTCTCCCGGGTCATCGCAATGTCCGGCGGTCGCAGCGCGACCGCCCTACCTTTCCCGCGATCGGTCCAGGACCGGTAGGGCGGGGCCGCCGGAAAATGAGATGTGACAGACTCGGGCGATAGCCCCTACCCCTTCATCCTCTTTGCGCCTTTCGCCCGCTTCGCGCCTTTGCGTTCTCTTCTTCCGGCTCAGCACGAAGTCCGGCGGTCGCAGCGCGACCGCCCTACCTTTCCCGCGATCGGTCCAGGACCGGTAGGGCGGGGCCGCCGGAAAATGAGATGTGACAGACTCGGGCGATAGCCCCTACCCC
>SLKG01000056.1 GCA_007134735.1 Kiritimatiellia bacterium | reverse complement strand
GGAGATTCTCATTGCGTTCGTGGAGCATCCGGTCAAGTTCCTCCGATTTCCGGTCCAATTCCTCCCGTTCCCTGGAGGCGGCGGTCAGTTTCTCGTCCAGCGCCTGCTCCTTCTTGTCCAGCATGGCCAGTTTGCGGTCGAGATTGGTTTCGCGTTGCGCGACGCGTTCCTCCTGCGCCCGCAATTCCTGTCGTCGTTCCTTGGTTTCCGTTTCGAACTGTTCGCGGGCCCGGATGATTTCATCCTTCGCTTGAATCTTCGATTCCCGCAGAAGGGCTTCCGATTCGCGCCGCGCGTCTTCCAGCATTCTCCGGGCGTTTCGCTCATCCGAATGACTTTGTATTCGCGACCATGCGGCGTGCGCGATAGCGCCTGCGATCAGGGCGCCGGTACCCACCATCATCAGCAGGATGATTGCTGTTGTTGTTTCCATGTTTACTCCCACGGATAGCCCGGTTCGAGCCGCGCCATCCGTCTTTATTTTTTCAAACCGCGTCGGATGTTCGATCCTCGGCGGGGTATGTTCCTTTTTCCGTTACGATGAAATCGACCGGCACGTCGTGCGTGTCGGCCGGGATTTCGTCCAGCAATTGAAATTCGAATACAACCGCAATCCGCGGACAGGTCAGTTCCGCCATCAGGCGATCGAAATGGCCGCCTCCGTGACCGAGCCGGCGGCCTTCGCGATCCACCGCCACCGCGGGCACGAGCGCGACCTGGATATCCGCGGGATCCGCCGGTTGCCGGCCCGCCGGTTCCGCGACCTTCCATGGCCCGTCGCGCCAGGCGTCTCCGGGCGACACCCAGCACCACTCGTATCCGGGCGCGTCGTCCCGGTGCCGCGGCACACAGACGCGGCCTCCCATCCCCATGCGCTCTTCGAGGAAGGGCCGGATGCGTACCTCGGCGCCCTTTTCATAATAGGCCGCGATGGTTTCCGCCGCTGCGATCGGTTCGAGGCGGCGCAGATGATCCACGACCTTCCGGCTGTTTTCTTCCGTCCAGTCAGGCGTCAATCGCGATCGCTTGACCTGGATGGCCTGCCGCATGGCTTCCTTGGGCGCGGACAGGACGGCGGCGCGTGTCTCCCTGTCGGCATGCCGTTCGGCGGCCATGCCTTGGAGACCCGGTTCCCTCGCCGGGTTCTTACGCGACGGGGGCGTCGCGTCTCCAGGCCGCCCTGGTTTGTATCCGTTGCCCTTTCTCATGACCGCTTCTTCTTCCCGGTCCTCGGTTTCTCTCTTAACGATTCCCAGTGTTCCATGCGTTTCCGGATGGTGTCCTCGTAGCCCTGGTCGCCGGGCTCGTAGTACACCTTCGAGGTGGGCACATATTCCTGGTCCACGAAATGGCCCTCGTAGTTGTGGGCGTATTGGTATCCCGTATAGCCGAGTTTCTTGTGTCCGACCGGCCCCCCGTCGCGCAGGTGTTTCGGGACGGGCAGGGTGCGTCCCTCCTTTACATCGGCCAGCGCGTTCTCAATGGCCAGGTAGGCCCGGTTGCTCTTCGGTGCGGTGGCGAGATAGGTCGTGGCCTGGCCGAGCGTGATGCGCGCCTCGGGCATGCCGATGAAATCCACCGCTTCGAGGGCCGATACGGCGATCGTCAACGCGCGCGGATCGGCGTTACCGATATCCTCGGAGGCCAGGATGATAAGCCGGCGCGCAATGAACCGCGGGTCCTCGCCCGCGTACAGCATCTTGGCCAGCCAGTACACCGCCGCGTGCGGATCGGATCCGCGCACGCTCTTGATGAAGGCCGAAATCGTGTCGTAGTGCTCGTCCTCGTCGTGATCGTACACGACGGCTTTTTTCTGAATGGATTCCTCCGTCACCGCGCGGGTGATGTGAATGACGCCGTCGTCGCCGGGTTCCGTGGTGAGCGCGGCGATCTCGAGCGCATTGAGCGCGCGCCGGGCGTCGCCTTCACACACGTCCGCGAGATGCGTCTTCGCCTCGGCATCCATGCGGATCTTCAGATGCGCCAGGCCGTGTTCATGGGTCAACGCCCGGTCGATGAGCGTTACGATGTCCGCGCGCACGAGCGGCTCCAGCTGGAATATCTGGGAGCGCGACGTGAGCGGGCTGTTGATGAAGAAAAAGGGGTTATGTGTCGTCGCGCCGATCAACGTAATGTCACCCTGTTCGACGTAGGGCAGGAGGACGTCCTGCTGGGCCTTGTTGAAGCGGTGAATTTCGTCGATGAACAGGATGGTTTCCTGTCCCTTGTTTTTCTTGCGGTGTTCGGCGGTCTGGAGGATGCCGCGCAGGATCTGGACGTTGGCCAGCACGCCGCTGGTGCGTTCGAACCGGCGACGGGTAACCCGTGCGATCACCTCCGCCAGCGAGGTTTTTCCGCATCCGGGCGGACCGTACAGGATGATACTGCCGAGGCGGTCGGCTTCGATGGCCCTCCGTAACAATTTGCCCGGTCCGAGCAGTCTGTCCTGGCCGACCACTTCTTCCACTGTCCGGGGGCGCATCCGGGCGGCCAGCGGTTGCGTTTTCTCCTGCGTGGCCGTGTCCTGCTGTTCAAATAGATCCATGGTTTTCCGCCCCCGGCAAAAAAAATACCCCGCCATAGTCGTTAAGGGCCAAGTCTCTGATCCTCGCGAACGAGGTGGGTGCTCTGTCGAACGCTTTCCACGTTCTCCTCTTTCAAGGAGACTTGCGGGCTACGCCCGAACATCGAACTCCCTGATCAGATGGTATTGGGACAGAGACGTTTCAGCCCAATCACGAACAAGGCAGGGTAAATTTGTTCACCGTCCCGCCCACCGGGCGGGATGGAGAAAGAACCCCATATGTAAAAGAACAATAACTGCTTAACTCAGTCGTCCGCTCCACCATCGCGGACAACGCCATGCGGCGATGGCCTCATGACGTTGAAGGTTTTTACAGGGCGCCCTCGGGGCGCGACAATTCGGGACCAATGCATATTTCCTACGCCTGCAAGCAGTCAAAACCTCCATAGCCGGAAGGGCCAACCAGGCCGTTCCCAGCAGGAGGGTCAAAGTTCCAAGCCAAATGATCACGGGGTTCATTCTCTGCCTTATTCGTATTTATCAACTCAATGGACCATCCGGTGCGGTTACCCTTCCCGTATGGTCACTTTCAGCGTCTCACGCAACGCCTTCTTGACGGAAGTATGGTACCCATTGACCTCTTCATCCGTCAAGGTCCGTTCCGGCGACCTGAAGGTGAGGCTATAGGCCATACTGCGTTTACCACGCCCAATCGCCTCATCTTCAAATATATCAAACAATTCAATGTTTTCCAGTTCTTTCGGCGCCGCCTTTCGGATTACCTTCACGATCTCTTCGTGGTGTGTCGATTCATCCGCCACCAAGGCCACGTCGCGCGAAACCGCCGGATAAATGGCGACCGGTTGCGCGGTTATACTGTCTTCCCGGTGGGCTAAAAGCGGGTCAACCGCCAGTTCCGCCACGGCTACCGGTTCCGATAATCGCCATTCCCGGCGAATGGGTGAGGCCATCAGGCCCATCCGGCCTTGTACCTGTCCCTCCAGAACAACCGATACGGAATATCCCGGCTCAAATTCCGGAAAATCAGCGGCTTCCATGCGCCAATCCCGGATGCGTTGTGCCTCAAACAGGGCTCCCAGCAGACCTTTCATCCACAGAAACATTTCGCCCGGCTTGACCGGCTCGCGGCGGCCCAGTCCCGTCCGTCCGGTTGGACCCGCAAGCCCGATCGAAAGCTGTTCCTGCTCTTCGTGTCCTTCGGGTCCCTGGCGGAATATACGGCCCAGCTCAAAGAACCGGGTTTCGTCAATCTGCCGGGCATGATTCCGCCCCAGCGTTTCCGTCATTTGCGGGATCAGCGCGGTGCGCAGAACGGATTGATCGGTGCTGATGGGGTGGGGCAGGACCAGGCGCGCCTCCCTGTCGGATGTGTCAAACAGATCCAGCAGCGCATCCGAGACGAGGCTGTAGTTCATGATTTCGAACAGGCCTAATCCTGTCAGTTGTGACTTGAGCCGGATAAGGGCGTTGGTCCGGTGATCTTCCGCGTCGGGAACGATTCGCGCCTGCGGAGACGGCGTCGGCACCTTGTCCAGCCCGTGGATGCGGGCGACTTCCTCGATCAGGTCCACCTCGCGTTCCAGGTCGCGCCGGAACGTCGGCACCTGCACCGTACAACCCGCCTCATCCGCGTGGGTGACGGACAGGGAAAGGGATTCCAGGATGCGCCGGATTTCGTCGTTGGACACCTCCATGCCGGTTTGCAAACGCACCGCATCCCAGCGGCAGGAGACACTCCAATCCTGTTGCGGCTCCGGATACACGTCCACCACGCCGCGCGCGATTCCGGCTTCGGCCCATTCGGCCATCAACGCCGCCGCGCGGCGACTGGCCCATTCCACACCGTTCACATGTACGCCGCGTTCGAACCGGTACCCCGATTCCGTGTTGAGCGCCAGGCGGCGCGCCGTTGCACGAATGGTCATCGGATCGAAACAGGCGCTTTCCAGTAGGACCGTTTCCGTGTCGTCCCGGATTTCACTTCCGGCGCCGCCCATGATTCCCGCCACGGCCACCGGCTGTTCCGCGTCGGCAATGACGAGTGTTTCCGGCGTCAACGTGCGCTCGATATCGTCCAGTGTCGCCATCTTTTCGCCCGGCCGCGCGCGCCGTACCACGATGCGTTCTTCCTTGAGCAGGGTCTGATCGAACGCGTGCAGGGGATGTCCCGTTTCGAGCATCACATAGTTCGTGATGTCCACCACGTTGTTGATGGGCCGTACGCCCGCGAGGGTCAGCCGTTTCTGCATCCAGTCCGGGCTGGGTTTGATGCGCACACCGGACAGGATGCGCGCCGTGTAGCGCGGGCACCCGGTCGTATCCGCGATATCCACGCTTGTCCGCTCTTCCGCCGGCGGGTCCTCTTCCTTGAAGTCGACCTTGGGAATCTTGAGCGGCGTGTTATAGAGCGCGGCCACCTCGCGAGCGATGCCCATTAAACACAGGCAATCCGGACGGTTCGGTGTGATTTCCAGTTCCAGCACCGTTTCGGCCGGGCCCAGCACTTCGGAAAGCGGCGTGCCCGCGGGCCGGGGATCGTCCAGGATGACCACGCCCGCATGATCGTCCGAAAGCCCCAGTTCATCCTCCGCGAGCAACATGCCGTGCGATTCCACACCGCGGATACGGGCTTTTTTGAGTCGGGTGCCGTTCGGCAGGGTAACGCCGACCGGAGCAAAAGGGATCTTCGCGCCCGCCTGTACGTTGGGCGCGCCGCAGACCACCGGGTGCTCAGAGGAGCCGTCAAACACGCGGCACACCGTCAGCCGGTCCGCGTCGGGATGCGGTTCCACCGTGCGCACCTCGCCGACCACGATGCCGTCAAACTCGCCGCCGACACGCTCGATGGCTTCCACTTCCGTTCCTGAAAACGTCAGCCGTTCCGCCAACCCTTCCGGCGTATCGTCGAAATCCACATATTCCTTAAGCCAACTGATGGGTACTTTCATGCGTCAACACCTAGAATTGTCCGAGATATCGCAAATCGTTCTCATACAAATGACGGATATCCGTGATGCCGAAAAGGACCATGGCCATGCGTTCGAGTCCCATGCCGAAGGCGTAGCCGGTGACCTCGCGGGTGTCGTAGCCCACGGCTTCGAAGACGTTCGGGTCCACGATGCCCGCGCCTGCGATTTCGATCCAGCCACTCTGTTTGCAGACCCGGCACCCGTCCCCGGCGCAGACGTGACATGAAAAATCCACTTCGACGCTGGGTTCCGTAAACGGGAAGAAATGGGGACGGAACCGCACCTTTGTTTTCGGGCCCATCGCCTCGTGGGCGAAATGGGTCAGATCGCCCTTAAGATCGGCGAGCGAAACCTGCCGGTCCACGTACAGGCCCTCGATCTGGTGAAAATTCGCGCTATGCGTCGCGTCCGGCGTATCCCGCCGGTAACAGCGGCCCGGGGCGATGATCCGCACCGGCGGTTTGTGCGCAAGCATGTACCGCACCTGGACCGGCGACGTATGTGTGCGCAACAGATCCCCGTCGCTCAGGTAAAACGTGTCGGTTTCGTCGCGTGCGGGGTGTCCGGGCGGATGGTTGAGCGCGTCGAAATTATGGAAGGCCGTCTCAATATCCGGACCGTCCGCCACGGTGAAACCCAGCGAGTGGAAGATTTCGATCGCGCGTTCCATGAGCTGGGTAATCGGATGCTTCTTGCCCAGCCCGCGCCATGAGCCGGGCAGGGTGACATCGAACGTGGTTTTATCCGCCGGGCTCGGCGCCTTTTCGAGTTCCGTTTTACGGGCCTCAAACCGTTCCTGGAAGGCGTTCTTGAGTTCGTTCAGCCGTTTGCCGGCCTCGGGCCGTTGCGCGGGCTCGACATCCTTGAGCTGTTTCATCAGGTCGGGCAACAGGCCCTTTCGGCCGAGATACCGGATGCGCACCGCTTCCAACGCATCCGCGTCGGAAGCCGCTTCGACCTCCTGTAACGCCTGGTCCTGAATTTCAGTAATATTTTTGATGTTCATGGTTTGTTCGTTCCAAATCGGGTCGCCCGGCTGTCCTCTGTAGCCGCGCCTGATAAGGCGTGGCGAAGCCTCTGGGTTGTCCGGCCACCCCGCACATGCGGGGCGGCTACGATCCCGGCATGCCGCTCAAGCCATTTGATTTCCAACGATTGGAAAACAAGTCCGAAAAACCTTCCAACGCTTGGAAAACGTTACCCTCTATAACGTGTCGGGCCTGGTTTGTCACGCGGGGAATGGGGGTGCAGAATCACGGGTCCCGCGCATGCGGGTCTGCTGAATGACAGAAACCGCGCTGTATCGTTTCCGGGCTCCTTCCGGTTTACGAGATCGGCGATGATAGCGGTGGACGATAAGAAAGGGTGGAGGTCGGAAAGCGGAATCAGGAATCGAGCGATGGCACGCGGCGCAGTTCCCGGGATTCGTATTGGCGGAGGACCGGCCGTGCGATGCAGACCGGCACGACAACATGGATGGCGCCGATCAGGAGCGGCACGGAGAAAACGTGATACGGTCGGCTTGTGTGGGCCGTACGCTACATAGGATCAGCGCCCATATGATTCCATTTCGGGTCATTAGGACTTATTTTTGCTCTCCGGGGGGCGCGGGGTTAACAGCATGAGAATACTGCGGCCCATTTTTCGGGGGGGCTGCTCGGGTTGGCCGATGTCCTTGCAGTCTTCCAGAACCCGGTTCATCACGTCGAACCCCAGTTCCTGGTGGGCGCCTTCCCGTCCGCGGAAATAGAGAGAGCATTTTACGCGGTGTCCACTTTCCAGGAATTCGCGTGCATGCCGCACTTTCGTGTCGTAATCGTGCACATCCACATTGGAGTGGAATTTGATTTCCTTGACCTTGGTCGCCGCCTGGTGCTTCTTCTGTTGTTTGACCTTCTTGTCCATGTCGTATTTGTACTTGCCGTAATCCATGATCCGGCAGACCGAAGGATTGGCACTCGGTGCGACTTCGACCAGGTCCAGCCCGGCACGTTGCGCCATTCTAAGCGCTTCCCGTGTTTCAATAATGCCGAGCTGCTGTCCTTCGGCGTCAATACATCGAACGCGCGGCACGCGAATTCGATGATTCACTCTGGTCTGTTGTACACGTTGCTTGGCGATGACGACCTCCCGGGTTTAGCTTTTTGACGCGGGTATTTCCGATGCGGATCCCGCCGGTGTTTCCAATTGTGCACTTCGTAAACGGATTTCCTCCTGTACTTGATCAACCAAGTCGGAAAGCGGCATGGCGCCCTGGTCGCCTTTCGTGCGGGAGCGCACGGCGACCACGTTTTCCTCCGCCTCGCGCGGTCCGATGATGAGCATATACGGAATCTTGTCCAACTGGGCGTTTCGGATTTTGGCGCCGATTTTTTCGGATCGCTCGTCCACGGCCACGCGCAGGCCGGCTTCGCGCAAACGGCCGGCCACCGTGTCGGCATAGTCCTGCTGCTTTTCGGTCAGCGGCAGGACGCGAATCTGCTCAGGAGCAAGCCAGAGCGGAAAGGCGCCGGCATAATGTTCGATCAGGATACCGAAGAAACGTTCCAGGCTTCCCATCAGGGCCCGGTGTATCATGTAGGGACGATGATCCTTCCCGTCCTCACCCGTATATTTCAAGTCAAACCGTTCCGGTAGGTTGAAATCAAATTGGACCGTGCTCATCTGCCATTCGCGTCCGATGACGTCTTTCACCTTGAGATCGATTTTCGGCCCGTAGAACGCCCCGCCGCCCACATCCACCTCGTACGGGATGGATTCAGACACCAGGGCGGCCTCGAGGGATTCGGTGGCTTGCTTCCAACGCGCTTCCTCGCCCACCGCCTTGTCGGGCCGGGTGGCCAGGTACGCGGACATATCGGTGAATCCAAATGCCTGCCAGATGCCGTTGGCGAACCGGATGACCTCCCGGATTTCCGATTCAACCTGTTCCGGCGTGCAGAAAATGTGCGCGTCGTCCTGGGTGAATCCCCGCACGCGGAACAATCCGTGCAGTACGCCGCCCTTCTCGTACCGGTACACCGTGCCCAGCTCCGCCCAGCGCAGGGGCAGGTCTCGATACGATTGTTTGCGCGCCTGGTACATCTTGATGTGAAACGGGCAGTTCATGGGTTTGACGAAGTATTCGATTCCGTCCACATCCATGGATGCGTACATGCTTTCGCGATAGAAATCGAGATGTCCGGACGTGGCCCACAGATCCGCCCGTCCGATATGCGGGGAATAGAGAAGCTCATAGCCCGAGTTGAGATGTTCCGTCCGCCAGAAATCCTCGATGATCGAACGGATGCGGGCCCCTTTGGGATGCCAGTGAATCAGGCCCGGGCCGACATCCTCCTGGATGCTGAACAAATCCAGTGCCTTCCCCAGTTTCCGGTGGTCGCGTTTCTGGGCGTCTTCCAGCTGTTTAAGATAGACGCGCAGTTTTTTCTCGGATTCGAAGGCCGTGGCATACAATCGCTGGAGCATGGGATTTGTTTCCCGCCCCCGATAGTACGAACCGGCCACCGACAGCAGTTTGTAGGCGTTTACCCCGCCGGTGCTGTCGATGTGAGGTCCGCGGCAGAGATCCACGAATTCGCCGCATTTGTAGAAGGTAATGCGTTCGTTTTCAGGAATATCGTCCAGTCGCTCAAGCTTGTATGACTGGTTCAGGTCCGTGATGAACCGATGCGCTTCCCCTCGGGACATCTCGATGCATTCGAACGGATGATCCTCCCGGATAATCGCGGCCATTTCCTTTTCGATGGCATTGAAATCCTCGGGCGTCAACCGGTGGGGAAGATCAAAGTCGTAATAGAAACCTTCCTCGGTGGGGGGGCCGATATCGAGTTGGACATCGTCAAAGAGTCGACAAACAGCGGCGGCCATCACATGTGCGGCGCTATGCCGCATCTTATAAAGATGGGAATCCTTATCCAGTTTCATCAATAATGTACGGGAAACCATCCCGTGCCGTCGATGGGCCTTTCTTCTTATGTGTTGCCGCTGTTATTTTATATCCGTCGACCGCGCCTGCCAAGTCTTGACCGCCTCCGCGCTCCGCTGCGCGGCGAGCGGAGGCTGGTGGGCGATACAGGACTTGAACCTGTGACCCCTACCATGTCAAGGTAGTGCTCTAGCCAGCTGAGCTAATCGCCCCCCGGGCGGATCGTGCCGCTTTCCAACGATGGCGAATATAATCGCCGCCGGTAGTTGTGTCAATGCCCGGCCACGGCGGAAACCCGCCGCGGTCTGTGAAGGTTCCTTCCCGGCGCCATTAGCTTCCTTTCCCGTCTTCTTGAGCCCCCGTGTTCGAAGGGGCGTCTCCCAGCAGGGTTTCGCCGAGCGCCACGGTGACCACGTCCCCCAGTTCCGGTACGGGAAACGGCTTTTGAAGAAAATAGGTTTTGCGCATGTTCAGCGCCCGGCGGATATCCGGTTGTGTAGGGGAAAACCCGCTGACCAGGATGACCGAGGCTCGCGATCCCTGTTTTCGGAGCCATTCACATACTTCCAGCCCGTTGTATTCCGGCATGCTGAAATCGACGATCAGGAGATGAGGGTGCTGTTTCGTGCGATTCCATTTTTCATGGAGCTCCGTTCCGCTGGACAATTCCTCCACGCTGTGCCCCTCATCGGACAGGACGCGTTTGCACATTTCACGGAAAATTGGATCGTCGTCAACGACCCAGATCAGGCTGGGGGACAGGGCTTTCCTTGCCTCTTTCCCGGGTTTTCGGGTCTCTTTCCTGTCTGCTACGGGCAGAACCACTTCCGCCCGGTTCGTCTGGTTGGCCTCGCGGGAAATGACCGTCGATCCTTCCAGCTTGTTGACGATGCCGTACAGGCTGGAGAGTTTCGGATTGGGCCGGTCGGTTCGTCCGGCCGGACTGCCGGTTCCCGTTGCGGGCGCATCGAGCACGGCAATGCGCAGATGGGAAGCGGAGGAATCTTCGATCGGGAAATTTATATTGTCGGTGGAAACCGACATCAATCCACCGCCGGGCATGCTGTCGATGGCGTTGGATAGCACGTTGAATACGATCTGGTGAATCGAGCTTTTGGGCGCGCAGACGATGTCGTTGGCCGCCTGCAGGTTGGTTTCGATCCTCACCTTTGTGCCGGCCTGGGTTTCAAGCAGGGACAGCACACTGCTCAGGATCTCGTGCACGGAGCAGAAGGTTTCCGTTTCCGCCTCGCTTCCGGCAAAAGCGAGAACCTCCTGTGTGAGCCGGCGGCCGCGCTGGGCGGCTTCCGAGATCTGTTGCAAGGCGCGTTTCGAATCTTCCGGCATCTCTTCCTGGTTCAGAAGAAATGAGGAATATCCGAGAATGACCGAAAGCAGGTTGTTGAAATGATGCGCGATACCGCCTGACAGCGAACCAAGCGACCGTACGCGTTCGGATTCCAGCAACTGGGCGTTCAGGTCGATGATGGACAGATGTGACGCAAGGGCGTGTTCGGCGGTGTCGCGCCGGCATCGATACAGGGTGAATATCGATTCGCGAAGCGCCTCGTTGAAGACCGGTATGGACCGGGCGTGGGATGCGAGGGTGTCTGCCGGCAGGCCGGATTCGCGGGCCGCATCATCGAGGCGGGCTCCGGACAAAGGTGCGCCGGCCATTTTCCCCGTCCACAAGCAGGAAACGACTTCGCCATTCAACTGTATGGGAAAGGCGGCCTGGATCAGGCCGAAAGGACCGTGATGAACCACATCCTTCTTCTTGCGGGCCACCTCTTTGATAAAGTCAAGGTCGGAGGCGAGGAGGAGACGCCTGACCTGTTCGGATTCCTTGCACAGGGTTTGCACGAAATCGTCGGTTTCGGGTGAAATCGCCGCCTCATCAAACGTCGGAATGGGGCCGGCAAGCCGGCTGAAGCGGTCCGGGTCAATACGGGTCAGGCCTCCGGGCCGATCGTCCGGTCGCTCCGGATGAAGCGACTGAAGCAACGTCTTCTTTTCTGTCTCCATCGTCGGTATGGACTTGGTTCGGGCGGCTGTCATGTTGCGTTCTCTTCTGTTATGGATTCACGTCCGGGAATTCCCTTCGCAGGCGCTCTTCTATCACCTGTTCCCGATACGCCTCGTCACAGCGCAGGCGCGACCGCATGGTCAGGTCCTCGAGGGAAACCCGTACCCGATACTCTCCATCCACCAGCAACACCCGGCCATCGCGGACCGAAACAAATTCGCCGCGGTGAATCAAGCCGCCCTGTTGTTCCAGCATGACGCGTTCCCCGCGTTGAACCATGGGGTGTTGCCGGTCCAGGTCCGCGGCCAGTTCCTGCCGCCGCGCTTCCATGTTCCGCACCTGTTCCTCCGCCGCGTCCTCCCGGGACCGGGGTTCCCGCGGAGAAACCCCGTCCGGATGCGGCAGATCGGTCGTCGGTTCCGCAACCGGAACGGCCGGCTCGACCCGCTCTTCGGCGAACCGTCGATCCGGGGCGGGGGCGAAGTACCCCGGGCCTTCGGCGGGGAAGCGAATGGACCACAAGGCCTTGACCGCCAGGCCGACCACCACCGCGGCAATCAGGATCAGGGCCACTTTGTTCAAGATGTCGAGAATGGAGGTGTGAGCGTCCAGACGGATCGTTTTCCCCGTGTGCCAATGGTAGCCGCATTGCGTACAGATGACGGCGCTTGCATGCGATTCCGTGCCGCATTTCGGACAATTCTTCATGGGCGTAACGCCCACGTGATTTTTGAGTACACGCACTTTAGGGGGAGGCGCGGGAACGGTCTGTTCGCGCTCGCATAACGGGCATACGACACGCCCGCCTCCCGGTCCCTTTGCGACGGGGAAGGTGTGTCCGCAATAACGACATGAAATCATGGTGTCATCCATAGGTTGTGTCTCGTACTATCGAACAGAGGGTAACAAGATGTCGCGGGAAGGACAAGGCCAACCGGGACACGCTGTAAAACGGCGCCGTCACCCCCCGTAAAGAGGGCATGGACAAACTATCCCTTCGGGAGAACGGTACGCATGAATTCATACGAATAGGCGGGGGCGGCGATGGCCCCCGAGTTCTCATCAAACGAAGCCGTTTTCTCCACATCGCCGGTGGGACCGTCCAGAACGGCGATCGGGACGGGTTCCGGGGTGTGGCCGCGTACCGAGACGGGGGTGCGATGATCGGTGGCGATGATCAGCCGGTATGGATCGCCGGCCTGTTCCAGGAATTTCCAGAGGGGCCCGACAATGTGTTCATCGAATTCCCCGATGGCCCGGGTCTTCAGTTGAGCGTCCCCCATGTGGCCGCACTCATCGGGCGCTTCCACGTGTACATAGACAAAATCCGATTCGCGCAGGATGTCCCGTGCCGCTTCCACCTTGCCCGGGTAATTGGTGTCGATGAAGCCGGTCGCTCCTTCCACGATCGGTGTCTTGAGGCCCGCCAGCACACCGATCCCGCGTACCAGATCAACGGCCGTGATGATGCCGCCTTCGAGTCCGTACAAATCGAAAAAGGGTTTCAACGACATGGCCCGGCCCTGGCCCCAGAGCCAGATCTGCGTAGCGGGCGATTGGCCGTCTTTGACCCGTTTTCGGTTCACGGGATGATCCGCGAGAATCGCCTTCGATTTCTCCATGAGCGCGCGCGCCTCGTTCTCGCGGTCGCCCGAGGGAAGATACGCATCGACGGCTTGATCCGAGATATCGTGCGGCGGCTGGGTTTGCAAGTCGGTAGGGCCGTTGTTCCAGATGAGGAGATGCCGGTAACTGATGCCGGGAAAGAAGCGCAGTTCCTCCGATGAGAGTTCGCGTGCCAGGTCGTTGATCAGATCGGTGGCCTCTTCGGTGGGAATATGGCCCGCCGAATAATCCTTCATGCGACCGTCCTCGATGGTGACCAGGTTGCATCGGAATGCCACATCGCCGGGGTTCATGGGGATGCCGGCGCCGGCGGCTTCGATCGGGGCGCGCCCGGTATAATTATCCGCGGCGTTGTAGCCGAGCAGTCCGAGGTTGCAGACATCGCTTCCGGGCGGCAGGCCCGGAGGGACGGTCACGATCTGCCGGACGCTTCCGGCCGCGGCAATCCGGTGGATGTGGGGCATGTTCGCGGCCTGCAACGGGGTCCGCCCGCCGAGTTCCTCGACGGGATAATCCCCCATGCCGTCTCCAAGTAGAATTACGTACTTCATGAATCTGCCGGGTAAAAAGGTTGTTGAGCAGGGTACTGCAGTATGCGGGGCAAAATCAACGGTTCAGTTTTCCGTGCCGAGCCCCAGCTCGGCAGATGTTCCTTTCCGCCATGTTGCGGTCATCCGGCCCGTGTGGTATTTTTCAGTGCGGATAAGCAACGGGACTCGGGAGACGGTGAACTCTCAAATGGAGGTCCATTCATGCGAATGAAATTGCACAATCGTATCGTGTTGATCAACGGGTGTTGCCTGATTCTATTGGTTGCTGTTGCTGGACATGTGGCGGCCGGCGACGCGGTCGATACAGGTTTCCCATCGGCCCTGGAGGAACTGTTCGGACGGCGCCTGGTAGATGCGGAGGGACGCAATATCTCAACGGCGGAACTGGCCGACAAGGAAAAGATCGGCATCTATTTCTCGGCGCAGTGGTGTCCGCCGTGTCGCACCTTTACACCACACCTGGTGGAGGCCTACCACCAGTTGAAGGAGGAAGGGAAATCCTTTGAAGTGGTCTTTGTATCCTGGGACCGAAGCTCCGAGGATATGCTCCAGTATATGCGCGATTATGACATGAACTTCCTGGCGCTCCCGCACGGCGATCAAAAAGCGGATGAGTTGAAGAGCCGGTTCGGAGTGCGCGGCATTCCCCGGCTGGTGATCGTGGACTCATCCGGGAAAGTGCTTTCCGACAATGCCCGCGGTCAAGTCACGCAATTGGGCAAAGATGCCTATGACCGATGGTAAAACCAGCAAAACGAATGCCGGAAAACGGTCCGCGCCGTATCCCCTCATTCTTCAACCCGCTTACCAGGATTATATCTGGGGCGGGGACCGCATCATTCGAAAATACCGTCGCGAGGAGCCGCCCGGTGTGTACGCCGAGTCGTGGGAGGTATCCGATCGTGCGGAAGGTGTGAGCACGGTTCGGAACGGTTCATTCAAGGGACACACGTTGCGTGATGTGCTCAAGGCCTGGGGGACGGAATTGCTGGGCGAGGGGAGGGATCTCAGGAGTTTTCCCTTGTTGATCAAGCTGATCGATGCGCGTGAAACGTTGAGTGTGCAGGTGCATCCCGACGACGAGACGGCCCGGAAATTCGGCGGCGAACCGAAAACGGAGATGTGGTACGTCCTGGAGGCGGAACCGGACGCGTGCGTGTATGCGGGCTTGCGGCCCGGCACAGGGCGGAAAGCTTTTCAGAAAGCTGTGGCCGATGAGGCGCTGGACGGGATGATTCCCCGGGTGCCGGTTCAGGCGGGAGATGCCGTTTTCATGCCCGGCGGCCGGGTGCACGCCATCGGCGCGGGATGCCTGCTGTTGGAAGTGCAACAGAACTCCGACACCACGTACCGCCTCTATGATTGGGGGCGCGTCGGCAAAGACGGCAAGCCGCGCCCGTTGCACCTGGAAGAGGCGTTGCGCGTGATCCGCTGGGACGATACCGAGTCGCCCAAGGTGATGCCGCGTCACATCGGGCACCTGGGTACGAATGAATTGTGGGAGATCCTGTCCTGTCCCTGGTTCCGCATGGAGAAGTTGGTGGTCAACGAACCTTGGGAGGGCGCTGCCGACCGGAAGACCTTCCAGGTGCTGTTTGTCGCCGAAGGAAATGTGGATGTTGAATGGGAGGCATCGGTGGAGCACCTGGCCACGGGAACGACGTGTCTTCTGCCCGCCGGTTTGCCGCGCTGGCGGCTCCGGCCTGACGGGACATCCGCCACCGTGCTGCGCGTGACCCGGCCGT
>SLKG01000123.1 GCA_007134735.1 Kiritimatiellia bacterium | reverse complement strand
GGGAAATACGCGGGGTTGTCCACTTCCGTCCAGAGCGCGCCGTCATCGGTCACGTCGTTGGCGGCCAATGAGTAGCCGTAGATGAAATCGTTGGTTTCCAGGCCCAGTGTCTGCCAGGTGACGAAAACGCCCGCCAGCGACTGCGGCGCCACGTTGGCGGACGGATGCTGTACGCCGCCGTCTTCCGTGTAGCCTCGCATGACTACGGTATCCAGGGTAATGCCCGAGTCGCCCCAGTCCGTTTCCAATACGGTAACCGGATCCGTAAATTCCGATGGGTTTCCATTTGCGTCAAGCGCCGTGATGGCCGCGATTTTGAACCGGTCGTTGCCGCCGCGGTCCATGATGAGGAATCCGCGCTGGTCAATGTTGTTGAAGACGGGAAAACCGTCCGGGAAGATGTAGTCAATCCGCTGGATATTGTTGTTGTTGGCATTGTCGTCGCCCGTGTTGGCGAAGACGTTGTCGGCGCCGCGGTTGACGATCGGACTGCGGAGGGCCTCTTCCATGGTGTGGGCGTAGGAAGGTTTCAGGTCGACGTCCGTTCCTGAGACGGAAGACTGTTCGTAGAGCACAATATGATGACGGCCGGTGGTGGTCGCGTTGTCCACGCGTTCGATGTTGATGATCTCGGCGAGCAGCACAAAATTGTACACCTCTTCGCCGATTTCGAAGCCGGTAAGATACAGGTTGTTCTGGCTCCCGACATTGAACCGCATATCGTAGGTGGTACCGGACGGAAAATCGCCGGTTCCTCCGCCCGCGGCGGAGTAGTCGTCGTCTGTAATCGTCACGTTGTCATATGTAGCCAGAATTCCAGATATGGGCTGTACGGCATGGGCGGAGACCGCACAAAGCATCAGCATGGCAAAAAGAAACGTATATGGGCGACCTATGCGTCTGAATACAAACATGACAAACCGGCATAATTAAACAAATTATGAAAACGCTAAACTATATAGTCGGCAAAGTCTATCAAAACTTTCAATTAATTGTTAAAAAAATAACTGCTGTGGCAATGAAAAAGGTTTTCGGAATCCACGCAAATAATTCATAGAGAGAGGATTGCAGTGTAACGCGTCAGATGAAAACCGGCAGGGGAGCAAGTCCGGAACGCCACTGGCAGGTTTCCAGCCCGTACGTTTCAGTCGCGAGCTTTATTTTTCGGGCTTTTTCGGAAGGTATTTCCTGGAGAATGACGATGCGTTGGAGGGGGTATTTCCGGGCCGCGCGGGGCAGGTGATCCAGATCGCCAAACACGGGATAACCGCAAATCCGGCGGCCGTGCAGGTTGGTATCCTCGGATAGAACCCCCATGATCCGCTCGCACTTTTCATCGCGGGACGAGGTGGTGGATTGGCTCCGAAGATACAGCGCCACCTGGGCTCCGTCGCCGTACAACAGGACGTTTCGAATGCCGCGATGCCTGGTGTCATAGGCCCATTGGAACTGTGACATTACGTCGCGCAGGAGGCGCGGAAACGCGCGGATGCCGATCATGCCGACGCCGCAGATGGCCATGAATACCAGCCAGTGATTCCATGGGGACATCGGCATGTCGTGCGGCCAGTTCGTGGTCACGGCGGCGAGCCCACCGCCCGCGGCCAGCGCCAGGCCCAGGAAGACGTATTCAGAGGGACGGGCCAACGACCATACGCGCTGGTATGTCCGCGTCAGTACCAGCAGGACAAACGGCAGGGCCAGCCAGAGACCCAGAAAAGGAACCGCTCCCGCTCCTACGCGCGCGAACAACCAGCGGTCGTGGGTGAATGACCACAACAATCCGGCGGTCAGCACCAACAGGGACAAGTCGGCCACCGGATACAGCAAGGTGGATACCACTTGCCTTTGCGGCCGGTGCAGGCCCTTCAGAATGGCCATTCCGGTTTCCCATAGTTCCACCTTGGCCAGGTGGCGGACCACCAGGTAAAGACTGCCCAGAAAGGTCAGGAAATACAGGCTGCGCGCCCAACCCTGGAAGAAGAAAGCGACGAAGCCGACGGCCACCAGCGCGGCGGCCAGGGCATATAACAGAACCGCCACCTGTTTTTGCGAGATACCCGTGCGCCGGAGCCGATGGTGAAGATGGTCGGTGTCGGCGGAAAATACACCTCCCTGGTCGTCCTCCGATGCCACCTGTCGAACCGATCGCCGCCAGATGGCCAGCAGGGCGTCGAACGCCGGCACGCCCACGGCCAGGATGGGAACCAGGAGAGCCGTCAGCGTGGCGGCTTCGGCGCTGGTTTTCAGGGCCAGGACGGCGATGGTCAGCCCGATGAACATGCTTCCGCTGTCGCCCAGGAAAATGGAGGCTGGATGGAAATTGTATCGCAGGAACGCCGCGCAGGCCCCGATCAGCGCAAGGGCGACCAGGGCGTCTCCGGGAAATCCCTGCAACAGCGACTGGCCCGCCATTGCGAGCGCGGCGACAATAGCCAGGCCGGAAGCCACGCCGTCCATGCCGTCGATCAGATTAAACGCGTTCATGGCGCCGACAATCCAGAGCGTGGTGAACAGAAAGTCGGCAACGGGATGCAGGTCCACACCCAGAAGGGATTCCGCGCGGAAACCCAGCGCAAAGGCGAGAACGGCCACACCGGTTTGGCCGGCCAGTTTGAGCCAGGGGCGTATGGGCCAACGATCGTCGATCAGGCCGAGCACGAGAATCAGTCCGGAGATGAGCAGGAAATGTTTTCCCCAACCCGGTTCCAATCGGGTTCCGAAGGTGCCCCACGGCATGAAAAAAATCGCGGCGCATCCTACATGAAATCCGATCCAGACCGCCAGGCCCCCGCCGCGGGGAGCGGGATGATCGTGCATCCGGCGGCCGCCCGGTTCATCCATCCATCCGTACCGGCGCGCCAACCGACACACCAACGGCGTCAGGACATAGACAATCACAAAAGCCGTCAGCGGCACGAAGATATATTTGATGTAGCGGTCGTGGATCATGATTCAGTTAGACGGTCGGACAGTCGGACAGTTAGACGGTCGGACAGTTAGTGTTGAACCCAAGTTTCAGCATTCGATATCATTTTGCCCAGCATTGCGCCGATGCTGCAACAGGAATGCTCCAGCTTTGCATGGGTGGGTACATCCAGGTACTCGCATGCGGAGGCGGTTCTTAGCCAATGCCGTGTTTCTGCTTGTTCTCCGTCCGCGTCTGTGAGTTTGCTTGCAAAGTGCGCCTCATAACGACGCTTGGCCCACGCCTCGGCAATATTGGAGCCTATTGAGCGGGATGAACGCCTAATCTGATCTGTGAGAGCATACAGCTCAGCTTTGGGCCATGCCTTGGAGATAGAGAATATCTCCTGCTGTAAATCAAGAGCTGCTTGATAGACATCCAAATCCTCATAGCGAGACACGCGCTTCCTCATATTATTCTTTCTTTGGGCATCCTTCATTTACCACCCCCACCGTCCCACCGTCCCACCGTCCCACCGTCCGACTGTCCTACCGTCCTACCGTCCAACTGTCCTCGCCACTTGTTCCGCAATCCACGGATACGTCTTTTCCATGCCGTCGCGGAGGGGGGCCGAAGGCGCCCAGCCGAGTTTTTCGGCGATGAGGCGGTTATCGGATTTTCGGCCGCGCACGCCTTGAGGTCCGGGAATATGCCGCAGGCTCACGCGCTTTCCGGCGATGTCCATGACCATGGCGGCGAGATCGTTGATGGAAATGAGTTCGTCCGAGCCGATATTGACCGGGCCCGCGAAGTTCGATTCCATCAGGCGCCGCACCGCCTCCACGCATTCGTCGATATATAGAAACGTGCGGGTCTGTTTCCCGTCGCCCCAGATTTCGATTTCGCCGCCGTCCTCGGCTTCGGCGATTTTCCGGCAGACCGCCGCCGGGACTTTTTCCCGTCCCCCGGTCCATGTGCCTTCCGGTCCGAAGATATTGTGAAACCGCGCGACGTGCACCTCCAGGTCGTAATTGCGCGCGTAATTGGCGTAGAGCCGTTCGCTGAACAGTTTCTCCCATCCGTACTCGCTGTCCGGGTCGGCGGGGTAAACAGTGTCTTCGGCGCAGGTCGGGCGATCCGGATCCATCTGGTTGTGCTCGGGATACACGCAGGCGGACGAGGAGTAGAATACCTTGCGCACGCCTTTCTTACGCATCTCGTCCACCACGTTCAGGTTGATCATGGCCGAGTTGTGCATCACGTTGGCGTCGTTGTCGCCGGTAAAGAGATAGCCGGCGCCGCCCATGTCGGCGGCGAGCTGGTAAATCTCGTCGAGATCGTCCG
>SLKG01000047.1 GCA_007134735.1 Kiritimatiellia bacterium | reverse complement strand
GAGCCCGCACAAAGTTCTCCCCTCCTTGGAGGGGATTAAGGGGTGGGTGCCGCCGCTTCGCCCGGGCCCGCGCCGTCCCTCCCGCCGAATAAGCCAGATTCTTGAATAATGGAGGGACGCGCTTCCGCGCGTCCGGGTCACGCGGAAGCGTGACCCTCCATGTTCGGGAGGGTCGGCGGCCTCGCCGACCGCGACCCACCCACGCGGCACGATGGAGTATCGACCCGACAGTAGATGTTCCTTCCGTTTACGGCAAGCCCGTGGTCTCCACTACATCGCCTGGTTGGAATGAGAACCCCACAACTCCGAACAAAGAAGAAAATGAATGGAGAAAGAAAAGAGTAATTAAAGAACTACTGTTGAACTTGGGCTCGCGGCTTTGAGTGTGGTCCTTGGTCGGGAACGTGTTTAGTCAAAACATGGGTAACGGGGGGGCAATATCCAATAGCCAACAAGGAATAACCAAAGATCAAATTTGGGAATTGGATATTCCTTGTTGGCTATTGGATATTCATGTTGGGTGATGATGGGGCAACCCACCCCCCGGTCACCACGCGCTTCGCTTGGGTGACCGGACCCCTCCCGGGAGGGGAGGATGTTCCGATCTTTGTCTTGATCCGTTTGGGGCAATGTGGTTCTCGACGCTACCGGTTCTTTTCCAGCCAATTCTTCGCCTGTTCCACGTCCCGCGCGATTTGGGCGCGGAGTGCTTTATGGTTTGGAAAGCGTTGATCGGGACGCAGTTTTTCAAGGAAAAACACCTCGATGACGGTATCGTAGAGGTCCCGGTTCATGTCAAACAGGTGTGCTTCCAGGATGTGTTCGACATCCTGGCCTCCGGCGGTGGGCCGTTTCCCCAGGTACGCAGCGCCCTCGTGCCGGGTTCCGTCGATATCGGCGCGGATCACGTACACCCCGGACGGCGGACGCACCTCGTCCTGGAGGCGGATATTGGCCGTGGGGAAACCCAGCTCGCGCCCCAATTGCCGGCCTTGCGTTACGGTGCCCATCAGGCTGAATGCCCGTCCGAGCATGGCTTCAAGATCATCCAAACGACCCTGTTCCACGGCGTGACGAATGCGTGTGCTGGAAATCGGCGCCCCGCCGGAAAGAACGGGCTCGGGAACCTTTACCTCAAATCCGTATCGGGGAGCCAGTTCGCGGAGCAGGGGGGTATTCCCGCGCGCGCGGCGACCGAATGTCCAGTTGGTTCCCACGATTACCACGGAAAGCGTCGGTGCGGCCCGGCAAAAGCGCTCCACAAAGTCTTCCGGCTCGACGCTCGAGAATTCCCGGGTGAAAGGGACGAGAACGCATCCGTCCGGTCCGATTTGTTCGAATAGGCGAAGTTTGTGCGGCGTCGACGTTAACAGCCGCCGGGGATTGTCCGGGTGCAGAACCTTGGAGGGATGCGGATCAAAGGTCAGCACCCAGGCCTCTCCCTTCAGGAGGAGAGCCGTCTGCATGGCTTCCTTAATAAGAAGCTGGTGTCCCCGGTGCACGCCGTCAAACGCTCCTGCCGCGACCACCAACGGGACGGAGCGGGAAGAGAGGGCTTCAAGTGTGTTAAGAAGTATCATGTTCGTTTCGTCCACGGGGCTCTCTTCCCCTCTTTTACGTCATACCATTTTTTCAGAGGTGTTTTTTCCTTGGGTCATCCCGAGCGCGGCCCCTACAGTCCACGCCCTTGATACCACTCGGAGGATTCCGGTGTACGGCCCATGTAGGGGCTTCGCTTGCCTGCCCGAGTAATCATTCAATGTATTGCTTTGTTCCACGGCCAGGGCGAAGCCCGTCTTCCATCCAATCTTTGTCGCAATCCTTGTCCGACAAAGATCAGGACAAAGATTGGGACAACGATTCGGTTTCCCCAATCTTAGTCTTAATCCTTGTCGCAATCTTCGTCGTTCGATAAAGATTGGGACAAAGATTACGACAAAGATTGTGCGCTTTCCGTTATCCGGTGGATCGGAATCACCCGTTTCCCCAATTCTTCCAGGCTCATATCCAGCAAATCGGCCAGCGGGGCGGCGTCATCGACATGAAACCGGCCGCTCTCCGTCCGTCGCAGCCGGGCCAGGTGTCCCCCGCATCCGAGCGCGTCGCCCACATCCGCGCAGAGAGTCCGCACATAGGTTCCCTTGGTGCAGCGCAACCGGAATTCCGCGTTGGGCTCCTTATAATCAACTAATTGGAAATCAAAGAGATGCACCAATCTCGGCTTGCGCTCCACCACCTGTCCCTTGCGCGCCAGTTTATACAACGGCACTCCGTCCTTTTTGATGGCCGACAGCATCGGCGGCGTCTGCATCAGGTCGCCTTCGAGCTTTTTCATTTCGGCCTCGATGTGCTCGCGCGTTACCAAGTCCGTATCTCGGCGTTCCGTAATTTCTCCGTCCGAATCCTGACTGTCGGTGACTTCCCCCAGGCGCAGCGTGCCTTCGTAGGTTTTGTCGGAGTTGATGAGCAGGTCGGAGGTTTTTGTGCCGCGGCCCAGCAGGAGGATGAGCAGGCCCGTGGCCATGGGATCCAGCGTTCCGCCGTGCCCGACCTTCTTGAGTTTGAAATGGTGGCGAATCCGCGCGACCACATCGTGTGAGGTCAGCCCGGTGGGTTTGTCCACCAGCAGGGCCCCGTCAAAGGGATCGTGGCGGGGAGGTTTGGGGCGCGGTTTGGGATGAGTCGACTCAGTTTTCGGTATCCGGCTCATCAGGCGCTTCCTCCGCGGGGTTCTCCCGTTCCATTTCTTCGATGATGCGCAACACACGATCGCCCCGTTCAATGGAGGGATCCAGTTCAAAGGTAAGGTGCGGGGTGTACTTCAACTTGGTGGCGCGATTCAGTTCGCGTTGAAAGATCTTATGATTCCGGTTCAGAACCCCCAGGTATGAATTTCGATCTTCATGGTGTCCCCGGATGGATACAAGCACCCGGGCCTGGCGCAGGTCGGGGCTGGTGATGACTTCCGTGATGGTCACGGCGGCCATATCCATGTCTTCGTCATGGATGCGCCGATACAGCACATCCACGATCTCGCGTTTCAGCAGTTCGTTGACGCGAATCATTCGTTTGGTAGCCATTGTTCTCCGCCTCTTCCAATCTTCGTTTTAATCCTTGTCCCAATCCTTGTCAGACAACGATTAGGACAAAGATTGGGACAACGATTCGGTTTCCCCCAATCCTAGTCTTAATCCTTTTCTTAATCCTTCTCGGACGAAGATTAAGACAAAGATTGGGACAACGATTCGGTTTCCTCCAATCTTAGTCTTAATCCTTTTCTTAATCCTTCTCGGACGAAGATTAAGACAAAGATTGGGACAACGATTCGGCTTCCTCAATCTTAGTCTTAATCCTTGTCTCAATCCTTGTCGGACAACGATTAGGACAAAGATTGGGACAACGATTCGGCTTCCTCAATCTTAGTCTTAATCCTTGTCTCAATCCTTGTCAGACAACGATTAGGACAAAGATTGGGACAACGATTCGGCTTCCTCAATCTTAGTCTTAATCCTTGTCTCAATCCTTGTCAGACAACGATTAGGACAAAGATTGGGACAACGATTATATAACTCACTCTTGGCTCGACTGATCCCAATAACCTCTCAACCCCATGATCAAGGGCACCAGCCGAATCAGCAACTCTTTGCCTTCTGCAAGGGTTCGTTGTTCACAAGCCTCTCCCGTCGCCATGATATCCAAGGTCGCGGCAGTCCGCATGGCGCTTGTGTAGGCAATATCTATAAAACGTCTGTGATCCAATGAGCTGAATCGGCCGTTTCCTTCGGCTATATTCAAAACAACCGCTGTGGAGTGTTTGTCCAGTCGAGAGGAATATCGTCCCTTCATGTTCGGGGATTGAATCAAGATATCCACCCAGCGCACCAAATCCAAAGCGATATGGTAAACATCCAGTTGTTCATGGTGGAACAAGTTCGTTTTAGCGGTCTCATTTCCGGTCTCGTAGTTTTCGCATGACTCAGCAACCCGTCCAATCGGTGCCTCTCGAAGCCGCATAATCATTCGGACAATCCGTGCCAACTGTTCTTTGCCATCCGTATTCTGTTCGGCAGACATGAGATTCTTGCATAAACACACATCCAGGCAGGCGGCCGATTCGAGCCCGGATCCAAGGGAGGCATCAAAAAAACGGTTTCGATCGGCCCTGTCGCGCCGGCTGTTCCCGTTGGCCAAATTATCCGGAATGCTTTCCGAGGCGCGGTCAAAATGATCAAGAACTGCCGCGGCAGAATCAATT
>SLKG01000010.1 GCA_007134735.1 Kiritimatiellia bacterium | reverse complement strand
GCCAGCACGGCGGGTTATATCGGCGGGATGCAATTGCAATTCAACAAGACACGGGGCTTCAATCAGCAGCTCGGCGAACATCCCAATTTCCGTGAAACGGTGTTCGACACGGAAAAACCGCGCAACGATGCCATGGTTTTCGGCGAGCATCTCGGGGCGCCCCCCGGATTCGGCCAGTATATTGCCACGGGCATGCGCCTGAAAGACGCGCCCCTGAGGGATCATTTGAACGGGATTCTGGGTTCACCGTGGGGGGATCTCAATGATCTGGACCAGACAGGATGGAACCCGCACCCGGACTTTGCGGGCAATGGACACCAGGTGGGCGTGCAATTTGCGCACAGCCACGACAGCGATTACGCGGCCGCGCGGGAATTGCAATACGCATTCTATATGACACGCGCCGGTCTTCCGATTGTGTATACCGACGGCTATTTCAAGTCCGGTACGCTTCAAGATGCGGGCGGCGCGTTTCCACGCCATGCCAACACCGCCTTCCTCGGTCAATTCGGCGATCAGCGACTGCCGAATTTGGCCTATATCCACGAGCATTTTGCGCGTGGCTACCAATATGGGTGGTGGAGTGACAACGATGTGGTCGCCTACGCCCGCGTGGACAAACGAGACGAGGGCTGGGGCGTGAACGATGGGATGGACGACCGGTCCGCTGCCGTCCTGTTGTTCATGATGAACGATAATTATGCCGACGGGCAGAACCGCAATATCAACCCGGTCTTTGGGCACACCTCGGGCGTAGATGATTCCTGGTTGATGAACTATTCGACCTACGGCGGTCCATTCTATGTCTGGGCCTCGCAAATTGCCAACGGCGAAATCACGATCCCCCCCGGCGGTTATTTTGCCTTTTCTTGGCGGTCCCCGGAGGAATCGGATCTCTGGAAATGGGGCGGCGGGAATCCCATCGAGATCCGGCAGAACAACGAATGGCCGGGCACGGTCAGCTATCTGCGCCGCGACGGTCCGGACGGTGATTCGCAATTCAATCCGCTTGGATTGCCATATCGCGGATTCGATTCGCAGGAGGACGCCGACGAGAATCCGTTCCGCTATCGCATGACCGTGCCCCGCGTCACGTGCGGCACCAATTTGACGTTCCGCGCGCATGTAGACGGGTCCGCCTACAATGTGCTGATGAAGCTCAACGGCGGCGTAGACCTGAACCATCATCTGGGCATGGGCGCGGAAAACTGGGGCAATCGCGATCGCTCGCCGGGGAATGCGAACGACACGTTTCTGGGTTGGGAGGATACGAGGTTTGACAAGCGCATCTGGGCGGAAAAATTCGCCGCGCGCAATACGGATTCCAACAAGGTCGGTTCAGCGGGGGCCACCAGCTACCAGACCTTGATCGGGTCCGGGACCGTGGACGTTCTCGAAGCCGATGCCGCGAACGACTTTTCTGGTGACCATCATCGACTCTCCTGGGTCTATCATGATCCGGCCGCCTTAACCGACAACAATAACGGCGGTGTGACCAACCAGTACTACAAGACCTCAACCTCCATCGTAGTCTGGGTTAAAACGCCGAAGGTTGAAGGGATCATGGCGTCGCTATACTACACGACAACCGGTGGCGACGATTGGCCGGAAGGCGCAGCCGGTTATGGCGCGAATGCCGCCACCCGGGTGGCTTCCGGTACATGGGTCCATACCGGCGTCGAAGGCGACACTGACTGGTGGCGTTTCGAGTTTCCGCGCCCGGCCAATGACACCCTGTTGCGCTACAAGATCGGCGCCGCCCGGGTTCAAGGCTACAATGAAGAAGCTTGGGATGTCCCGTTCCCTAATCATCCCGATCAGGTGGATCGCAAGTACGAAATGATGGGCGTGTGGCAGATCACCAATTTCAACGCCGAAACCATCGAATATTTTCCGCATAACGATTATGCGCAGGATCTGGAAGGCAATCCGATCATGGAGACCGGTTTGCAGGAAGGCATGAACTTCATCCAGGTTCGCGCGTTTCTGCAGCGGGACAGCGAAGCCCCGATCTTCAACACGTTCAAGCAGACGTTCTATCTCGACCTCGAACGGCCGACCGGCGAAGTCAAATTCCCCGCGGACGACGATCAATTGCCTTCGCGCGAATACGGCGTGGTCGTGCGCACCGATCCCACTGTAACCGAGGTGTGGTTCAACATCGAAGACGGCGATCCCGGAAACGACGACGGGCAGACCGGCGTGCTGAATGGGAACGGCACGAATGAACTGGGGCAGACATCCTGGGTGCAGGCCAGCCGGGTGGTGCCCAGTCTTGATATCGAGAGCGATTACCCCGATGAGTGGCGTTTTACCTACCGTAATATACCGTCATCGGGCGACGCCACGATCCATGTTCGCCTGGTGGAACTCAGTTCCACGCCGCAAGAAGAGTGGACGGATGAAATGAGCGATGAGGACGGGCATTTCACGACGCTGGAACGCGAAGTGCGGACACGCGGCCCGGTGCAAGAGCTCTTTGTGGCCTGGCCGCAAAACGACGGTGATACCGTAGGCGAAGGCTACGGTATGAAAGCCAATTTCACCAAGTCGCTGGCCGATGGCACCACCACGGAACAGCTCATTGACCGGTTCACGATCCGCATCAACGGCGCCGCGCAAAGCAAGGACGAATACGATATCGTTTATGACGAAACCCCCGATTACCACGCGCTGGCCTTTGATCTGCCGAACCTTTTCAACGGCGATCCGGATTATCTGCACCAGATCGAGGTGCAGTATTCGCATGACGGGATTAACCTGACGGCGTATCGCCAGGTTCGGGCGCAGGAAACCCCGTTGCCGCCGACGCTCATTGTGACGCGGCCCGAACAGTTCGATTCCAATGGCCGGCAGACCGTCATTGTATTGCCTGACGTGCCGGATCCCGATCCGGAAGACCGGCAATACACGATTCTGGTGACGGCGGCTCCCGAGTATCAGCATGTATGGATCGAGTTTGAGGGCGGTCGCGGCCAGGCGGACTACATCAGTGGGCCCGTGACCAACGGGAGCGACATTGTCTGGACCTTTAACTGGACCAACATGACGGCGGGCACCTTTGTGTTCTTTGCCCATGGCAACACCAATGCGCCCAATACCAACGAGATCTCGCATAGCAATATGCGCAGCATCCCCGTGGTGCTTCGCCAGATCGTTGACCAGGATGACAGCGGTGATTCAGACGACGACGGGATTCCGGATCATATGGAGGTCACCCAGTCCGATCTGCCGGAGGTGGACAGCGATTTCTGGACCAGCGGCGAGGTGCATATGTGGCGGATCACCGGGCGGACCGATCCGTTGATGCCGAACACCGATGGCGGCGGCCTGCCGGATGGCCTGCAGTCGGGTCTGGTCGGCCCGATCGACACCAACGCTACGGATATTACGGTCGACACCAACGCGGACGGGTATAAGAATTTCATTCCCGATCTTGACCCACCCCTGTTCAACACCAAACCGGATAACTCGGGTCATCCCGACTTCCGGGAATTCGCTGGACGCACGGATCAGATCACCGGTTCCATGACCGATCCGACCCGTCCGGACACGGACGGAGACGGTCTGCGCGATTCCGAAGAGGACCTGAACCGTAATGGACGCGTAGACATCGGCTTGTTGGGGTTGGACGGCAAGGTGGAAAGCATCCTGATGCATCCCAACATCCCCACGGTCTATAACTCGTCACGGGTGGATCGCGGCCGTTTGCCGCCCAACGCCATCTTTCTCGAAACCGATCCGAACAATCCCGACACCATTGGCGACGGGTTGATGGACGGCCAAGCGGATGTGAGCAGAAACGGACGCGTGAACATCTATCTGCGTCACTCAAACGGCACGACACAGGAAGTGGACTATACCGATTGGAACGGCGACTTCTTCCAGTTCAACCGGATGCCCGACGATCTTGATATCATCTATTGGGACAACAACAACCGGCCTTATTTCATTCCCAACAATGAAGCTTATGACTTTGCGCCGATCCTTTCGCGCGCGGTGCATTACGACGCGCTCTTCGCGGCCTATAACCGCGAGGGCACCGGCACGGAGCAGTCCGGCGGCTGGCCGCGCCTGCTCATCACCGAAACCGATCCGCTGGTGATCGATACCATCGGCGACGGTTTGCCCGACGGTTGGAAGGTGCGCTACGGACTCGATCCGCTGGATGACGGCGTGTACAACTGGCGCACCGGCGAGCCGGGTAACCCGCTGAACGGTCCGGACGGCGACCTGACCGGTGACGGCGTCACGAACATGGACCACTTCCTCAACGGCACCGATCCGCGCTTGGATGTCACGTTCGTTCCGCCGGCGGGCAGTATCGTCATCGGCCCGGGCGACGAACTGGGCGTGGTGGACGACGTGACCCGATACCGCGAATTCATTGACTGGACCTGGGAGGATCTGCTGGCCCTGGACCCCTATCACGGTGCGGGCTTCAACCGTCGTGGCGGCGACATCTACCGGGCTTGGGACGGCTGGGACAATTCGCGTGACCTCGTCGCGTTCTATGCGCGTGACGGCGGCGCCCCGGCCCAGGGCGGCGACGGGCGATTCTATTTCCGTCTGGACATTCATGATCTGCAGGCTTACGCCGAGCAGGGGGAAGTGGACTACTACATCGTCATCAACTTCGGCGACATGAATCCTCCCAGCGGCGAACGCGTGCTGCCCGATGAGGTGGATACCCTCACCGACATGCGCTGGAAGGTGGTCGTGGCCATCTACGAATCCGGCATCGGCATGGTCTATGTGGATGAGGACTCCGAAAACAATACGGACGTTTTCGGTCAGGACCTGTTTACCCATGGCGGCGTGGTTCCTCGGGGCGAATACTATCTGGGCGCCTATTTCAGTTCCGAACTCGACGCCGTGGAAGTGGCCATTGACCGCGACGCGCTGTTGACAGCGGGTTGGCTCGGGGCCGATTCCGCCAATCTCAACTACCAGGTCTTTTCCGTCAAGAGCGGCACCGGAAACGATCCGCAAGGCCCCGGCGACATCGGTGGGCGCAGCGATATTCGCGATTCGATCCTGAATGACTGGATCGCGGAAGACCATTGGAATGCCCAAGCCGGCCTGCAAGGGTCCGGCAGCGTGTTGACGCAATGGATTCCGGGCGACAGCCAACCCGGCCGGGTGAAGGTCGCCGCCATCATTCACGCGAACCAGGCCATTCAACCCGGAAGCGTGATTCAGGACCTGATCAACAATAACGAAGGCGCCGGCTACTATCGCCCGCTGGACGCGCATGAAGTGTTTGGTCAACCGCTGAATCTGCACATCACCCCGACGCTGGCCTCCGCCATCCAGTGGGCCAAGGTGGATCCCGCCGAAGAAGCGCCGTGGCGCGATGGTCCCGCGTTCAACGCGCGTCTGCGCAGTCTGATCGAAACCAATACGGTTCATCTTCTGGCCAGCACGTTCTCCGACCACATGTTGCCGTATTTCACCCACGAATTTAACCGTGACAACGTAGAACTGGCCAACCAGTTCCTCTATGACATCTATGGCGTCGAGTTCGACACCAATTCCGCGGTATTCTGGACCCCGGAACGGCTGTTGGACGCGGATGTCTTCGACAAGATCAAGGACATGGGCTTCCGCTACACCGTCGTGGACCAACTCCAACACATGTGGCATTGGGTGGGGCGCACACCCGCGTTGAGCGATACGGGATACCAGATCAACCGCTTCCACGATGTGGGCACCTTTGCCATCAATAATCTGGTCAACGATTTCCGGTACAGCGTGCACGATTCCGGCGCCCCCATGCAGTTGCGGGAGATCTTCAATCGCAAGGCCCGGAGCGGTTCCCAGGACCAGGTGGTCATTCTTCTGTGCCACTGGGAAGAGTTTCTCGACAGTGGTAACGCCGACGCCTACGACGCGTTGATCCGCTGGATCGCCAACCGGCCCTGGGTTGAAATGGTCGCCTTGGAAGACATTACACGCGGCGAAGTGGATCTCTCTGGCGACGGTGTCGGCGACACGTTCTGGGAGCACGACCGAGGGTTCGATCCCGAGCTGGTCAAGATGGCCAACAACTGGATTCAGTTCGCTTCCCGAGGCAACTATGACAACTGGTATTTGGGCGAGCCCGGCCGGCGGGAAGGGTTGCACGACAAGGTATTCCAGATTCGCGACGGCGTGGACGTGCCTGATCATTACGGCATGCTGTTCACGGGCGGAATCGTCAGCAATGCCTGGGACGCGGTCCTGCAGATATCAGATCCTTCCGTGCGGGATCTGGCGCGACCGGTCATGCACGCCTCGGTCTTCCAGACCGCATTTCATGACCAGCCCTATGTTGATCTGCGGAAATTCAGTACCGGCGACTATCTGTTCCCGGATGATGAGGATGTCGTGCGTCCGCTGGCTTCGTTTGCCAAGATCGCGCAGGCCCAGACCCGCATGGCGGCCTTGTATTCCCATGTGGATCAATGGGCCGCCGCGGCTCCCGGCATGGCTACGACCCTGGTGGTCCAGGCCGACGTCAATCTCAGCGACCAAGATGAATTCCTGCTGGGGAATAACAGGTTGCTCGGCATCTTCTCCCGTATGGGAGGGCGCATGATCGCGGCGTTTGCGCGCGATCCGGACAGCGGCCGAATTCTGCAGGTGGCCGGCAACCTGGCCTCCTTTGCCGGATCCGAGACGGAGTGGGAAGGCGAATCCAATGTCGTAGGCGACGATGTGGGTGCTCACCGGACTTCAGGATTCAAAGACTGGTGGGACGGTTCACAGAGTTATGTCAACGACCTTTACACGGTCACGCCGGTGGCGGAAGGTTGGCAGCTCCAGTCCTCCGACGAGAAGATCACCAAGACCATTACCCTGGTCCCTGACAGCGATACGTTCCAGGCCGATTATCATGTGGACGGCGGCGGTACCCTCTATATCCGCCATGGCCTGTCCCCCGACCTCCACGACCTCTTGAGGCGTGGCCAGGGCGGGCTTTCAGAAGAGGCCCAGGCAGGTGAAATGAGTTTGAAGCATTCCGGAAACGATATGGTCATACGGGCCTTTGTGGATTACTCACATGCCGCCGTGGCCTTCAACGCGGAAGCCGAGGATGGTCCCTTCCAGACGGTCACCATGCGCAACCAGGCCCAGACGCATCAGGTTGAACTGGAATCCACGGGCGAATCGTTCTCTTTCGGCCTTGGATTTGAGGTGTTGGAAGCTGAGTTGTTCAACGACGGCGTACCGTATACCTGGTTGGAATATTACGGGTATGATCCGGAAACCGTGGATGTGAACGCCACCATGGCTTCGAATCAGGTGAATTCACTTAAGCAGGCCTATATTGCCGGGCTGGTTCCGACGGATCCGGAGGCCTTCTTTCAGGTGAGCAACGTGGAATCTGCGGAAGACGGAATCTGGGTGCGGTTCATGAGTGCGACGAACCGGCATTATTACATCTGGTATGCGAACGACACATTGATCGATCCGGATTGGGAGCAGGCAAATGAGAGTGCCATTGAGGGTGATGGCGACGAACAGGCATGGTTGGATGACGGGTCGGAAACCGATCCGCCTCCAGACGTCGTCGATCGCCGCTTCTATCGGATAGATGTGCGGTTGCCGGAGTAGAACGGACGTGTCGGGTGTGATGTAGGGGCCGCGCTTGCGCGGCCCGGTCAGGCCTCTCACGCTCCGTTCAGGCTTTTGGGGCTGTATCAAAACCCGGCTCACGGGGACTCGCCGGAGCAAGGGATGAGCTGGACCGGATTGGTGAATTTCGGCGCGTGCACCCGACTTCGTTCCGCCCGGAAGGCGGAACTACGCCGTGGCAGGGCGCCCGCGCCCTACCTTCCCGCGGTGGATTCCGGCTTGGTAGGGCGGGGCCGCCGGACCCGCCGAGACATGAGATGGACCAGACCGGATCCTGCTTCCCGGCGCGTGCAGCGCCCGCGCCCTACCTTCCCGCGGTGGATTTGGGAATGGTAGGGCAAGGCTTCTCGCCGAGCTGCAAATCGGTTTTTGATACAGCCCCTCACATTATCGTGGCACGGGCTTCCAGCCCGTGATGAAGGGAGCAAGAGTGGACGCGGCGGGTTGGGT
Organism: Kiritimatiellia bacterium; assembly: GCA_007134735.1. GTDB lineage: Bacteria > Verrucomicrobiota > Kiritimatiellia > SLAD01 > SLAD01 > SLKG01. The sequence continues at coordinate 32,671 of SLKG01000010.1, read as the reverse complement.
CCACCGAAGGGAATGCGAAGAATAAAGCGTGAAACGGAACCCGCACGATGTTCTTCCCTGCCGGGTTGACCATTCGAACCCACAAGCCGGATTCCACCCACCCCTTAATCCCCTCCAGGGAGGGGAGAACTTTGTACTTCGCCTGCACCTCTTCCCCCACCTCTCCCGGGAGGGGTCCGGTCACCCAGGCGAAGCGCGTGGTGACCGGGGGGCGGGTTGCCCGTCACCACCCACACGCTGTGCCGCCAGAATTAATGGGTCCGTTCATTGGACATAGGCCGGGCTGGGGCCCGGCGTTCCCGGGGGGAAGCTTGTCCGAGGAAGACGGGGAGAGCGTTCGGGCACATCGCTGTTTCGTACCCTGTTTCTTTTCGGATTACGATAACGGGCGACGATAACGGTGGACGATTATGTCTTCACCCGTAATCCGTTCTCGTCGTCCGCTCTCGTGTGCCGAAGAGCCAGGATGGAACAACCCGGGAAGAAGAACATCGTGCGGGTTCTGTTTCATGCTTTGTTCTTCCCTTTCTCTTCGGAATACGATACCGCGCGACGATAACGGTGGACGATTGATCCGACACCCGACACCCTCAGTACGCGTTATCCCGTGCAAAGAAGGTTTTCATCAGGATTTTGAAGTCGAACGCGAGCGACCAGTTTTCCAGGTAGTACAGATCGTGTTTAATGCGTTCCTCGAGCGAGGTGTTGCCGCGGAGGCCATTGACCTGCGCCCATCCGGTCATGCCGGGTTTTGAGAAGTGCCGGCTCATGTAACGGGAAAAAACTTCCTTGAACTGTTCGACGAAGTGCGGGCGTTCCGGGCGCGGACCGACCAGGCTCATGTCGCCTTTCAGCACGTTCCAGAACTGGGGCAGTTCATCCAGGTTGTATCGGCGCAGAAATGCTCCGACCGGTGTTCGCCGGGGATCGTCGCGATCCGCCCAGACAGGGCCGCTGGTTTCTTCGGCATCCACCGTCATGGTTCTCAACTTGTGGATGATGAAGCGGTTACCGCTTTCTCCGCATCTTTCCTGGCGGTAAAACACGGGACCCGGGGAGGTTATCTTAATGGCTGCGGCGGCCGCGGCGATGACGGGGGCCGAAAGGATCAGGCCGATCACCCCGCCGGTGATATCCTCCGCCCGTTTCATCGCCCGGTTCCACACGTAGTCCAGCGGCCATTTCCCGATGCCCAGCAGCGGGATACCCCCGATGGTGCTGATACGCACGTTGGTCGTGAGGATCCGGAACAGATCCGGCACGAGATGAAACTTGGCCATGGCCCGTTCGCAGTGCATGATGATTTCCACCATGCGCTCATGGGGAAGGCCGAGGTTGGACAGGATCACATGATCCACCCCTTCCCGGGTCAACAGGTCGGGCAGGGCATTCAGGTCGCCGAGGATTCTTTCGAGGGGCACATCCGTGTGCGGCTCCGCGTCGCCGGTTTTGAGGAAACCGACGATTTCAGAGCGCAATCGCGGTTCCTGTTCAATCGCCTCTTTCAAATTGCCCGCGTTCTCGTCGGTGCCGAGCACCAACACACGGTTGGCCCTCTTCTGGCGGCGCGCCAGGACGATTTCGATTTTGAATAACAGGTATCGTTCCGCAACGACCAGTCCCAGGACCGTAAAGAACGACAAGCCGACCACCAACCGCGAGAAAGGAGGGTCGGTGGCAATGGCAAACGCCAGCACCATGGCCACAAAGATCCCCCACAAGGTGGCTCGGGTCAGTCGGGGGATCTTGTCGGAGAACCCGCCCACCTGCGGCCGTTCGTACAGACCGAGAACGGCATAGATGAGCAGGAACAACAGCGTTCCGATGAAGGCGCCATACAGGTAGAGCGACATGGGCGGCAACGCATATTCCGCCGGCGCGCGAATGTATCCGCTGAAGAAGCGGATCCATACCGCCAGCATAAACCCCGCGAACAGGGCCGCCGCGTCTCCCAGCAACCCGATGGCGGCCGTCAAGACTTCGAATGTATCCCGTCTGTGCATGGCGCCGACTATAACAGGTTCACCGGATTTCGTGTGGAGAAATTTGCCGGTGTTCGTACCGTCGCGCAACGGTATGCGGAACCGGGTTGAATCCAGAACCGACGGATCGCGTGATATTTAAGTTGACATCGACACGTGCGGTATTTGACAATTTGCCATAGTGTGAAGAGCCGGGCGGATCGGTTGAGTACGCGGCCGGCGCATGAACGAAACCCATGTATAACAAAGGGGCGAACATGAATGACGTACAGATTGCGCGCTTGCGGAATCCCGGGGGAACACGCCGGGTTTTAGGCTTGATGGTGTTGTTGTTGGCGGCCATTCAGATAGGGCGGCCGGCGCCGGTATCGGCCTGTGTGGGTGCGCGGCCTCTGGGTATGGGGGGGGCCTTCATCGCCGTGGCCGACGATGCGAATGTCCCGTACTGGAATCCGGCGGCGCTGGCCTTGATACGGACGCGCCAGGCGACCGTTGCATATGTCGGCGGAGACGATATCAATTACAAATGGTTCGGATCCTATTCCCAGCCGTTTGGCCAGCAATTTGCCGCCGCCGCATCGATCTTCACGTGGAACCCGAGGATTTGGGGGTTTATTCCCGGAGACCCCGAACCCATTGAGTTTAAATACACGCGTCCATGGGTCAGCATGGCCATGGCCTTGCCGAACGTTACCAAGGGCGAACTGGCCATCGGCGCCAACCTTTCTTTCGGTCAGGCCGAGCTGACCTGGCGCAACGAGAAGGAAACACTGGATGTCGATCCGGGTCTGGACCTGTCGGCGATCTACCGATTGAACGAACAATGGTCATTCGGCCTGCTGGTTCAGGACGTCAACGAGCCGGAAATGAAACTTAACGGCACGCCAGTCACCAAATGGATGCGGAATATCCGGCCCGGCATTGCGTTTCGGCCGAACGAGCAATTGACGTTGGCGGCGGATATTTATTTATTCACGGAAGAAGACTATATCATGCTGGGCGCCGAGTATTGGATCAATGAGCAGGTTGGCGTACGCGGCGGCATGTATTCCATCGGCGGAACAGAATGGCCGACCGCCGGCGCCAGTTACCGGTTCACCCCCGAGTTCAGTGTGGAGGGGGCGACGCTGGACTTTGAATATTGGGCGGCGAGCGCGACCTTTGCATTCTAAGGGAGCCCCGCCTCCGGTCATGGTCCTTTTGACGCCATGGCGATGATCGAGACGGCCAAGAATGGCCGTCTTACGGGTGTAAGACAGGCATTCTTGCCTGTCATTTCGTGCGTTAAAGCCCGTAATGAGAGCTCGTGCTCTACCGCAATGCCTGTTAGAGTCTCCCTGTTTTCCGGGAGCGCTGTGTTATGAAACAACCGACCATTTCAACACCCGGCCACTATGCCCGCGTGACCGGCAGTCCGGGTGAAACCCCGCGGCTCATCGGGTTGTTGCGTGTTTTGTGGCCGTTGTTTTTGATCTTTGCCGCCTGCGGGTATCTGTTGCGCGCGGCGTGGCCGATTCCACCGCTACACCCCACGGCCATCGGCCTTCTTTTCCTGCTGTTGGCGGGGTTGTCCGCCGGTTTATTGACCCGGAGCCGCGCGCGGCTGCATGATTTTCTAAAAGGAGCGCGCGGCGAGGAGTCCGTTGCGCGAACGTTGGCATTCCTGCCGGCGGATTACCGCATCTATCATGGACTGGCGCCTCAACGGCGCGGGGTGCTGATGGATGCGCGGGATTATGATCATATCGTTGTCGGTCCCAGTGGTGTCTTCGTCGTCGAGACCAAGAACTGGAGCGGATGGATTACCATTCAAAACGGCCGGATTCTGTATGACGGCGAAGAGCCCGACCGGCCGCCGCTGGACCAGGTGCGAAAGGCGGCCTCGGAACTGCAACGCCGCCTCAAAGAGGAGAGCGATCTGGATGTGGACGTGCAACCCGTTCTCTGTTTCGCATCGGGAAACCTGGAAGGCGGTTATACCGGCCTTTCCGGTGTGGTCATTTGCGGGGTGCACGATTTACTGCGCGTTCTTCAGGATTCGGTGGATCATGCCTTGTCGAAACAGGTACGCGTGGGCGTAGCCAAGAAACTCGATCAGTGGGTTGCATCCACGCATGACACACCCTAGATTGCCCCCAGGGAGACACATAAGGAGTGTGTGATGACAAAAGTACTGGTTCCATTGGTTGATGGCGTTGAGGAAATGGAAGCCGTCATTCTGATCGATACCTTCCGGCGGGCCGGATGGACGGTAACGGCGGCCGGCTTCAAACCGGGTCCGGTAACGGCCTCGCGCAGCGTCCGGCTTTTCCCGGATGAGGCGTGGTCGAAACTGGATCCCCATGCCTTCGATCTGTTTGTCATTCCCGGCGGTCGCGAGGGCGTTCAGCAACTGCGCGGGATGTCGGACGTGTGCCGCGCGGTGCGCGAATTCCATGACCGGGACAAACGGATCGGCGCCGTGTGTGCGGGTCCCCTGGTTTTGAAGGATGCGGGCATCCTGAAAGATCGGCGGGTTACATTCCATCCTTCCGTGGCGGAGGAGATGAAACCGATTGACTGGGTTGATCAACCCGTGGTTATCGACGGCAACATCATTACCAGCCAGGCCCCGGGTACCACATTCGAGTTTGCGCTGAACATAATCGAGCATGTGGAGAATCCCGACAAGGCGGAACAAATTGCCGGGGCCATGATTCTTCGGCGCATCGTGGCCCATCTTTAGCTAAAAAAACACTTGTATTATTGGTGTTTGGAGGCTCAATATCTCGAATTAACGGTTTGGGCAAATTGTTGACCCAAAAGTCACATCATATAGAGGGAGGGAGAATTATCATGGCGATGACGAAAACACAGATTATGGCGACCTTGGCGGAGCGTTCCGGACTTCAGAAAAAGGATGTCCAGCGCTTGATGGACGAGCTGGCCAACCTGGCCTACCAGGAAGCCGCCAACGGGTTTACCGTGCCGGGTATTGGGAAGCTGGTAATGGTCAATCGTGCGGCCCGTATGGGGCGGAATCCCGCCACGGGCGAGCAGATTCATATTCCGGCGAAAACAGCGGTCAAATTCCGTGTGTCAAAGGCGTGCAAGGAAGCGGTATTGAAATAAGCGCCGAGACGGATGTTCAGGAGAACCCCGCGGGAAATCCCGCGGGGTTTTTCATTGTGCGGTTTATTTTCCCCTCTTAAGCGGAACCTTCGTTTCCGAGGTTCCTCCTCCCCGCCTCATTGCGGACCGGCGCGTTTCCGGCAGGAGAAGCGGGGGAGCGGGTGGATGGTTTGGACACGGCCTGTCCCTCCGGCCCGAGCACACGGCGATCCGCGCCCGCGGCCTTCAAAACCAGGTCCGTCGTCCGGAAATGACATTTGGCCGTATCGACCAGTGTTTCCGGTCCGTGCCGGGCGATCAATTCCCCGGCGGCCTCCCGGACTTTTTCGGACGCTCCTTTGGGGAGCGTCAGCGCGTATTGTTCCCCCAGCCGTTTCAAGGCTTTCGTAAAGGCCGCCCGGGCCAGCACGGATGCGGCCGCGACCGCCGGGTCTGATTCCGCTTTCGGCCGCTGAACGAGCTCAATGTGCCTCCCGTGTTTCATGAGCGCCTGTTCGATTTGTCTTTTCGGACCGAACTGGTCCGAGACGGCGCGCGGGCAATGCGGAACTTTTTCAAGCAGGTTTTCAATGGCCCGGGCATGTCCCCAGGCCAGGATCCGGTTTACGTTCCTCATGCTCGCATAGAGCCGGTTATAGGCACGAGGCCCGATGGTTACGACGGCATATTGGTCTTTGAGCTGTTTCTGAATCTCATCGGCCAGATCCCAGGCGCGTTTATCGCTGGTGATGCTCTTGCTGTCCCGGACATTCATGCGACGCAGCTGTTCGACCCGTTCGCGGTTCACATAGGCGGCGGCAATCACCATGGGGCCGAAGAAATCGCCCTTTCCGCTTTCGTCCACCCCCATGTGTTCCGACACACTTTCGGGATCCACCACGCTTTCATAGCCCAGGCGGGCTTCCTTCAGGATCAGGGGCTCCAGCGTGAAGGTCACCCATTCCCGGGCCGCTTTGCCCTGAACGAGACATTTTCCGCTCTTGAAAAGCGCTATGCGGCAGTTCGGAATATCCGCGGCAATGACGGCGTGCGGGACGTCGACCGGCTGGTAGTTACCGGTTTGAATATGTCCAACAAGCCGGTCCTGCTGGTCCGAATCCAGTGTAATGGTGAACGAATTCTGTTGCATGACGGCACGGGGAGCGTATCAGAACCCGGGCCCCCGTGACAACAGGATAACCGCACGCGTCAAGAAAAACCGCCGGAATCTGATGGATCCCATATGAAAATTAGCCCCGATAATTAGTGGAAAAACAGAGAATCAAGGATATTTTTGATTGACCGATTTACTAATTATTTGTATCTCTACTTACTGTGAGGTGCCATAAATACGCTTGCCATCCGGTGCACGGATTCCGGACGCAATAGGTTTGAGCGAGAAGGAGTAGCGTTATGATAAAGAAATTTGGTGTGTTTGTTGTGGCGGTCGTGCTGATGATGTCCCCGCTTATCCCATCCGCATCGGCTGCGCCGAACCAGCAGAGAAACAATAATCACATAACCCAGAGCGAGCTGGCGCTCATGCTGGTCAATGTGCTGGGACTGTATCGATATCTTCCGGCGCCTCCTTCCGTGCACAATGCGATTGAAATCCTGCTGGTCAATCAGATTGCCCCTGCCGACGGGTGGCAACCGGACCGGGTCGTCACGCGGGCGGATCTGGCCCGGGTCATCGTACAGGCGATCGATCGCAGTGATGAAATTGAGGACCCCGACAACCCGCAGTCCTGGATAGATTACCTGGTGGGCATCGGTATTCCGATCGACACGGTCGGCGTGGCGCTGGAAAGCGTGGACCCCATGGGAGAGCCCGTAGCGCCCTATTTGCTGGCGTCCTCCGCGTCAACCGACCCCTTGAAACAGCAGACCGTGTTCGGCCAGCCCGACGAGGTGGCCTTTGGCACGGACATGACGTTCATTGCAAGCGACATCTTTGTGGTGACCCTTCCCGAAGCGGTGGATGTCATCATTGACATTCCGCGCATTCCCCCGCGGCGCCGGCCGGTCACCCCGGATTGATTTAACCAACACAAGCCATCACTAGATTAGAATACCGTGAGCAGGAGGGTTTAAAGCATGAAGCTTAAGCATTGGACGGGGATTTTCTTGTTGTGTATATTGATTCTTCCCGTATCGGCCACGGCCCGTGAGGGTGCTCGCAATTGGCACATTATCAACAGGTTGCGTCTGGAATACGACGATAACATCCGTCAAGTGGACCGTGACACGACCAGTAGTTGGAAGATCATTGAAGAACTCGAGTTTCAAATCAATTTCAACTTGGAACAGACGTTTGTCGGGCTTCGTTACAAGCCTTCTTTCATTTGGTGGGAAAACCGGTCGGAGGATTCCACGGATCTGCATCATGATTTCGATTTTATTCTGAACCATGAATTTTCGCCGAACGTAACGTTGAGCGTCAAAGACACCTTTCGATATGCCGAATTGCCGGAATTGATCGAACGCGGCGTTGTGGTGCGCCAGGAAAATGATTTCATCTACAACATGCTCAAAGCCGCGCTGACGTACCGGTGGCGGCCGAAGACCCGGCTTGAAGTAGCGGGCCGCTACGATCTGCTCCGTTATGACGAGGACGAGGTGGCCGACCGGCATGATTATGATTTGTATGTATTCGGTTTGTCCATGATGCATTCCCTGCTTCCGGAGACGACCGTCGGGGGCGAGTTCCGGTATGAAAGCCTGGATTACGAAGACGTGGTGCGTGATTTGGGGGATGAGATTCACCGCATCCGGCGTGATTCGGAGAGCTATCAGTTCGGCGGGGTTATGGAGCATATGTTCAATCCCTCCCTGCTCGGGAATGCGCGGGCGGGTCTGCAATACAAGGATTACGAAGATTCGGATATCTCATCGGAAACCGCGCCGTATATCGACGGGGCGATTACGTATGTCCTGTCTCCCGCCACCCGCATAACCACAGGCGCGAGCTACTCGTTGTTTGATGCCAACATATTTCCCTATGCCAATCAAACCCGCGCCCGGCTGTATGGAAGTATTGCGCATGATCTTACCGCCCGGGTAACCTTCACGCTGGCCGGAAATTATACGCGGGGTGAATACAAGGAAGGCGATATTCCCGCGGAAATACGGGAGCAATATGAAGTCCCGGAGGGGAGCGAGTCGGAGGATATTTACCAGTTGAGCTCGCGAATTGTATACCAGGTCAATCGCAACAACTGGGTGGAGCTCGGATGGCAGTATGTCAAGCTCGACACCGACGTCCGTATGGAGTACGAGCGGAATCGCTTCAATGTCGGGTGGCGCGCCCGGCTGTAATGACGCGATGGATTTGATTTTTCCCGCCGTTCACTTAGAGTATACATCATAGGCGTAGTGCACATGTTCGGCGGATGCCCCGTGCCGGCATTCCCATAATACAGTTGGGTATATCTGATGGAAGAATCACGAGACAGCGCTCTTCATTTTCTGGATTATTGGCGTGTGATCCGCTCCAGGAAGGAAATCATCCTGGCGGTAACGCTTCTGGTCGTGCTGACCGGCACGGCGTACACGTTGACCCTGCCCCGGATTTTCATGGCCGAAGCCCGCATGAACGTGCGCGACGACACGCTTGATGTGGATGTCTTCACGCGGCAGCAGGTATCCTCGTACAATCCCTTCTTCATGCGGACCCAGTTTCAGATCATCCAGTCGAAGGCGGTGTTGGACGATGTGATCCGCGATTTGAATCTTCAGGAGGTTTGGGGAAGGGAGATGACCAGCGACGGCAGCCGTTTATCCCTGCAGGATACGCGCCGTATTCTCATGCGCAGCCTGCGCGTCGAGCAACACCGGGACACGACGCTGATTGCCGTGAGGGTATTTCGTCCGGATCCGGATCAGGCCGCCCGGATTGCCAATCACATCGCGGAGGTGTACCGGGATTACCGTCTGCGCGCCAAGCGGAATGAAATACGGGGCGGCTTGGACTCTCTGCAGAACGAATTGGACAAACAAAGGGAGCTGTTGGAACAGGCGGAGGAACGCGTAGAAACGATCCGGAGTGAAATGGGCGTCTCCCTGGTCGGCCGCGGGTACCAGATGGATAAGATCCGCCTGCAACAACTCGAGGCCGATCGCGTGGCCGCTCGTGTGGATATGCTGGTCCGGCAGGCGCGCTTTGATCAGATGCAGCGATTGGAGGGAGAGGAGCTTCTTACCGCGTCATCGTATATTGTCAATGACCGCACTCTGGCTTCGTTGCGCCAGCAGCTTATTGACGCCGATGTAAACTTGAAGCATCTACTCGAGAACTACGGGGAACGACATCCGGATGTCCGACGGGTTAAAGCGGCGCGTGATGAAATGCGGCTGAAGATGAACGAGGCGCTCGACGGACTCAAGGAGGGGTTGCGGGCGGATTACATCGTGGCGAGGGCCAAGTTCGATGCCTTGGAAGAGGAGTTGGAACTGGCGCGTCAATTGGATATCGAAGCGGAGCGGGAACGTTATCTCCCCTTTGAGAAGGCCCAGCGTGAAGTCAGGCAGAAGCAGGCCATTTACGAATCACTGCGTGCGCGCCTGGCCCAGGAGGGGATCGAGCTGGAAGTGCCCCGTACCCCCGTGGAAATCGTCGATCACGCGGAGCCGCCGCAAAGACATGTCCGCCCGAACGTCTATTTGAATATTCTGTTGAGCCTTTTCATCGGCTTGCTGGCCGGCGTCGGGTTGGCGTACTTCATCGAATACCTCGATACCTCGGTGAAAACCATCGACGATGTGGAACGGTATCTTTCCCTGCCCGTGCTGGGCGTAATTCCTCAGAAGGTACGCCCCTTGATCGAGGAGGGACCCGAAAGCCCGCACGCGGAAGCCTATCGCGTCTTGCGCACCAATATGCAGTTTACCAACAAGGGTCTCCTGGGGGGTACCTTCGCATTTGTAAGCGGCGGGGTCGGCGAGGGCAAATCCACGACGCTGTTCAACCTGGCCTATGTATGCGCCCAGATGGGGGACAAGGTTCTGATTGTGGATTCGGACTTGCGTCGTCCCGTTCAGCACACGTTTCTGGGCATGACCAATAACTTCGGGTTGACCAATGTTCTGTTGCGCGACGTTCCCATCGAGGAGACCATCAAGGCGACCAGCGTGCCGAATCTCCATTTTCTGCCCAGTGGCAAACTGCCCCGTACGTCGGCGGGCCTGGTGGAATCCCAGCGCATGAGGGAACTGGTCAAGAACCTGAAAACCCGGTATGATTTCGTATTCTTTGACTCCCCGCCGATTGTGGGAGTGAGCGATGCCTCCATATTGGCCAGTGAGGTGGACGGCACCATGCTGGTGGTGCAGTATCGGAAATATCCGCGCACCATTTCGGCGCGCGCCAAGCGCATTCTGGACAACGTGGGGGCCAATACGGTCGGCGTGGTGCTGAACAATATCAATATCATGCGCGATGATTATTATTACTATTATCACTCGTACTATTCACACTATGCGCAGCCCGAGGAATCGGAAGAAAAGGAATTGGAAGTAGCCGCCGCTTCGGGTCCCCGCGGGGGAGACGCGCTGTAGGGTTGGGGGGGGGGAACCTGCCGGGATGATGAGGAGTTTTATACATATACTGCTGGGGGTGTTGTTGCTGTGTCCGGTTGTGGGGTGCGCCATTTTCCGGGGGCAACCGGATTTGGACCTGGTGGACCGCGAATTCAGCCCGTATCGGCTTCGCGCGGGGGACCCCGTGGTCATCCAACTGCGCGGGATTCCGAGGGAGGACCGGTTTGAATTTCACGTGGATGCGGAGGGATTTATCGATTTGCCGTTTATCCCGCCCATAGAAGCCACCGGGAAGACAGCATCGGAACTGCAACGGGCCATTCACCGTTCCTACCTGGACGAGCAAATTTATCGCGACGTGACCGTGAACGTCACGATTCCGGCGCAGAATTATTTCGTCCGAGGGGAAGTGCGCCAACCGGGCCGGTACCCCAAAATTTCCGGGCTGACCGCCTTACAGGCCATCGCGTCCGCGGGCGGGTACACGGAGTATGCCAATCCTCGGCGTATCAATATCATCAGGGACGGCGTAACCACGAGACACAACGCGCGGGACATGGAGCGCAACCCCGAACTCGACGTGGTTATCGAGGCCGGCGATATTATCATCGTACCCCGAACCATGTTTTAATGTGTCTGCACCCATACTAGAATCCGGGCAGCGGCGCAAACGGCGCAAGCGTCATACCCTCCCCGTTTCGACGCGGCGATCCGTGTACGAATGGGGTACAATCGTATGCCTCGCGGCGCCGATACTGCTGGCTAGCGCCCTGTTCGGTGCGACACGGTACTGGATTTTGGGTCCCCTTCTTTTTTGTTCCTTCATCGGGCTGGCCCTGTGCGCCGCCCGCCCTTTCTTCTCGGAGGAACTTCGGGAAGTACGGATTCCGCCCGGGTGGGGGGCCGGCGCGCTCTTTTTCCTTTATGGCCTGATGTTGATTCCCCTGGCTCCGGCGCCCCATGACGGACGGGTGGAAATGCTCAAGATAGGCAGCTATCTGGGAGCCTACTGGGCCTGGACGGAACTGACCATCCGATACCGGCGATGGCGGTATCTGTTTTCCGTGGTGATCCTGGTCGTGGCGGTGATCGCGTTATACGCATTGATTCAGCACCTCAAAGAAAGTCCCTTGGTGTGGTTGGTTGAGCGTGACGAGGGATATGGACTGCGGGCCAGCGGGACATTTCTCAGCCCCAATCATTTTGCGTCCATGCTGGGCATGATTATCCCGCTCTGCGTGGTGCTGGTGTCCATGCCCGCTTCCGGCGCGTTTCTCCGGCTGATTGCCGGATATACCCTGCTGGTGTCCGTCCCCGCCCTTTTCCTGTCCCAGTCGCGGGCGGGTTGGATCGGCGCCGTGTGCGGAGTCGGCGTAGCGGCGGGGTTATTGCTGTGGAAAAAGAAACGACGGGCATTTTGGTATTATACGGCGGGATTACCCGTGCTGATAGCCTTGCTGGCCGGATTGTTGTGGTTTGCATCTCCGACGTTCCAGGAACGCGTTTCGGGAGCCATGCCCGCCTCACTCGATCTCGCCGCGCAAATCCGCCTCACGGCCTGGCAGGATTCCTGGGAGATGATTCAGGAAAAACCGTTGCTCGGTCACGGTCCCGGAAGCTACCGGTGGATCTATCCGTCCTACCAGAGTTGGACATTCCAGCGATGGTTGCGATATGCCCACAACGAATATATCCATACCGTCGCGGAATTCGGCTTTGTGGGATTGCTTCTCGGTGCGTTGTTTGCCGGATGCGTGCTGTACCGTTTTCTTCGGGCCTATGCGCGGTCCACCAGCGAGCGGGAATACGGATTGATTTCCGCTTTGATGGGATGTCTGGCCGCGGCCCTCGCGCATGCGTTCTTTGATTTCAACCTGCATGTATTTTCGCATGGGCATGTACTCGCCCTGATCGCGGGGATTACCGCCGCCTCTTTGTTCGTCTCCGGGTCGGAAAAGGCACGGCCCCTCTCCTCGAAGCCCGGTTTCGCCCTGGGGGGCATCGGCGCGGCCGGGGGCGTCATCATGGCCTTGTCATCGCTTCAGTTCGGCCTGTCGGATATATTCATACAACGCGGCAATACACACCGGGAAAACCTTCGGTTTCCGGCGGCCGAACAAGCCTATGCCTCGGCGGCCCGAATCGATCCCGGACATTGGGAACCCCATCTGAAACTGGCCGACCTCTATCGCATACGAGCCCACTGGGAACGCGATCCGGAATACAAGCGCGCGCATGCCGGGAAGGCGCTAGACCATTATCAAAAAACCCTGGACCGCAATTCCGGCGAAATGGACGCCGTTTTCGGTATCGGCACAACCTGGGACCTGCTCGGCGAAGGCGATCGCTCCGTAAAATACATGCGCCAGGCATCGGCGTATGCGCCCAATAACCTGTATTACGCGACACAACTCGGGCTTCAACTGAGGCAGATGGGCCGAATCGAGGAAGCGCTGGACGTGTTTCGGGACGCGCAACGTATCGATCCCCACGACCGGGTTGTCCGCATTAATATCCGGACCCTCGAACGGGCGCTGGAACGTCAACGCACCGAGGCCACGGCGGCCGGAACGCCCTGATGCCGGAACCGGCGCCCGGAAACATTCCTCTTGCCTTTTTCATTCCGTATGATACGTTCAATATAGATTGAACGCGCAGTGCGCGGGAATTGACAGGGACGAAGTCTGCCCGGCCGCGGGTGTCGGTTTCCTCAATCCTGATAACCTCCCTCATGAGTTCCGAACTCGAACAAATCCGTCAGCGTTACGTGGAAAGCGCCGGACATCTTTCCCAGTCGATCGGTCTCGGCCGTTCGTTGGGGCAGATTTTCATGCACATCTATTTGAGCCCCGAACCGCAAACGCTGGACGACCTGACCCGAGAGCTGGAGATCAGCAAGGGGGGCGCCAGCATGGCGGTCCGGCAACTGGAACAGTGGGGCGCCGTGCGGCGGGTCTGGATCAAGGGGCGCCGTAAGGATTACTATGAAGCCTCCGAAGATTTCGGCCGGGTTATCCGAAAGGCCCTGCTGGATGTGATCGGCCGGCGCATGGAAGTCACCGATGGATTAATCGAAGACGCCGAAAAAGTGTTGGCCGGGAAAAACAACGGGGACAAGGACTGGAAATTCATGAAGCGCCGCATTCGCAAGCTGCGAACGTTCCGAGATCGCGCCCGTTGGATCTGGGACCGCTCGATCGTGAAGTTGTTGCTGAAGTAGGTCGCGAGCCCGGGAAGAATCTGCATCTGAACCGTAATCCTCATCATAATCTTAACTATTCGATAGCACCCCATAGATGTGGGAGCACCCCCTCACCCCGGCCCTCTCCCCCGAAGCGGGGTAGAGGGAGGCGAGGATTTCTTCCGCCAGGTTGCGACCGGCGCTCAATATGTCTGGAATGTCGAAGTGTCGCGTCCTCTCCCCGCTTGCGGGGAGAGGATTAGAGCTGAGGGGCCGTTTGGCCACACCCGGATTTTGGAGGCGCTATCCATCGTTCCGATTCAGAATTGAACCACCCGCCACCCTTAACCTTCAACCTGCCACGTCGGCGGCTCCGCCGCCAAGTGGCCGCTTGCCGCTTTGCGGCGACGCGGCAACCTTCAACCTTCAACCTATAACCCATATCCTCCGGAGCTATCATGAAAGTACCCTTGCTCGATCTTTATGCACAGTATCAGCAGATCAAACCCGAAATGGACCGCGCGGTTGCCGAGGTTTTCGAATCGCAGCGGTTTATCCTGGGCCCGGCCGTTGAAGCCTGCGAACAGGCCATCGCTCAATACAGCCAATGTACCCATGCCTGCGGCGTTTCTTCGGGTACGGATGCCTTGTTGATCGCATTGATGGCGGAAAACATCGGTCCGGGCGATGAGGTCATTACCACGCCCTACACATTCTTCTCGACCGCGGGTTCGATCGCGCGGGTCGGCGCCCGGCCCGTTTTCGTCGATATCGATCCGATCACATTCAATCTGCGCCCCGATGCCGTCGCGGCCGCCGTTACCGGGAAGACCCGGGCCATCATGGTCGTGCACCTGTTCGGGTTGATGGCGGATATGGATCCGATTATGGCGATTGCAAACGAAAAGGACCTGTTGGTGATTGAGGATGCCGCGCAGGCTATTGGATCGGAATACAACGGGCGCCGTGCGGGATCGATCGGGGCGTACGGGTGTTTCTCTTTTTTCCCCTCCAAGAACCTGGGCGGGGCGGGTGACGGCGGCATGGTGACGGTTCGTGACGAAGCACGTGCGGAAAAGCTAAAGACGCTGCGTAATCACGGGATGAAGCCGAAGTATTACAATAAGATGATCGGCGGCAATTTCCGCCTGGACGCGCTGCAGGCGGCGGTGATCAATGTGAAGCAGCCGCATTTGGACGAATGGTCGGAGGGCAGAAAGCGTAATGCGATTCGATATGACCGATTGTTTGCGGAGGCGGGACTCTCGCCGGATAAGATTCGAACGCCCTGGCATCCGGATGCCCCCGGTAACGCCCCGGCACCCGAAGCCGCCTCCGACCGCCCCGGCGTCGCCTATCGTCACATCTTCAACCAATATTGCATCCGCGCATCCGATCGCGAGGGGCTGAAGAAACATCTGCAGGAACGGGGTGTCGGCACGGAAGTGTATTATCCCGTACCGTTGCACCTTCAGGAATGCTTTAAGCCTCTCGGGTACGGCAAGGGGGATTTTCCGGAGAGCGAACGCGCGGCCGCCGAAACCCTGGCCTTGCCTATTTATCCGGAACTCACGGATGAGCAGGCGGCCTATGTGGTTGAATCCATCGCGGAAGCCCTGCCGCCCGACCGGTCCTGAGCAGCACCCATGTTTCCCCGAACGTTCAAATTCCGGCCGATCCCCCGGCTTACACAATCCGCGGTTTTCTGGTCGTATGTGGCCACCAGTCTGCGCACGGGGAGCGCGCTGGTTCTGCTTCCGGTCATCCTCTTTTATCTGGATGAGCGGGAACTGGCCTTCTGGTATGTGCTGATCGCGGTTGGCCAGATGGCGTACCAACTGGATTTCGGATTTTCGCAATCGTTAACACGATCGGCGGCGTATTTATGGGCTGGAGCGCCCGAGTTGCAGTCCCGCGGCCTGGTCCGGGCCGCGTCGTCGTCGGGAAAACCCAATCTCTCCCTGATGGGCGACCTGATTGCCACGTTCCGCCTGTTCTACTTCATGCTTGCCGGGGGACTGGTCCTCACCAGCCTGCTGATTGGATGGCCGTTCATTCAACGCGTCGCGCAACCGGGAGATGTGGAGTTCTGGTATTATGCGGGAGCCTGGCTGGTGTATGCGATCGCCGCGGGAATCCATTTTGCCGGTTTGTTGTGGGCGGCGTTTCTGAATGGAATCAACCAGGTACATAAAAGCCAGCAGTTGTTTGTGCTGGGCCTGGTAATCAACTACGCCGTGATCTTTGCGGGGCTCTGGTACGGAATCGGCGTGTGGAGCCTGGTGCTCGGGTATCTGGCCATGAGCCTGGTGGTGCGCGGATTCGGATTGTGGATCGTGCGGCGGAAGTTGAGGGCTGCCGGATGGCAGGGTGAAGGGCGGATGAACACGGCGCTGGTAAAGACCTTGTGGGGCAATTCATGGCGAACCGGCGCATTCAGCGCGGGCGCCGTGATGACGCGGGAAGGACCTGTGTACCTGTGCGGAGTCTTCTTTCCGGCGCCGGTTACGGCCTCCCTGGGAATCACCATGCACATGATACGGCTGGTCCGCCAGCTGTCCATGGTGTGGGTGCGCGTGAAAATTCCGTGGATACAACAGAAATGGGTTACCCATGAAATCCCGCTCATGCTCAAGGTGTTCCATCAGCGGGTGGCCATCGGTGTCGTGGCTTATGTTCTCGGTGCGGCCGGCATTGTCTTTCTGGGACCCCTGTTGCTTGTCCATGCGCGCAGCGACGCCGTTATGCTCTCCGGGATTCCCCTGGCGCTGTTACTGGTCTTCTATCTGATTGACAATGTCCGGAGCTATTTTGCGCAATTGGTGGTTTCCGCGAATATCGTGCCTTTCTGGAGAAGTTGGCTGTGTACGGGGGGGCTGGCCATGCTGGCAGGCGCCGCCATGGCCCGGTATACATCGCTTACCGCTTTTCTTTGGACATGGTTGATCCTGCATGCCCTCTGGGTATTCTGGCATCCGGTGGTTCAGGCCATGCGATTGATCCGTCAACATCAGACAGCCGCATCCGATCACTGAAACGGAAAAGCGGGTCAACAGCGCCGGCAAAAGGAAAACGGGGAATCATGGAACAACAGCTCGAACCCTATCAAGCCGTCATCCAGAAACTGACCGCGTGTCGTATCCGGTACGAGACCGGTCTTTGTCTCGCCCGGTATTCATACATGAAAACCGGCGGAACCCTGCGTGTTCTCATTATTCCGGAAACCATGGAGGAATTATGCCGGGCGATCGATGTGTGTCATGAATCCGGGGCGCCGTTCCGGGTGCTCGGCGCGACCACGAACGTGCTGTTTCTCGACGACCGAAACTACGGCATTTTCATTACAACGGTCCGCCTGGATTCCATACGCTTCGAACAAGACGGGATTATGGCGGAATGCGGCGCCCTGCTCGGCGATCTCAGCCGCTTTGCGCTGCGGCACGGAATTACGGGGTACGAAGGACTCGAGGGAATCCCCGGAACGGTGGGCGGCGCCGTTTTCATGAATGCCGGCGCCTATGGATCGGAGATCAAGGACGTGGCAAAACGGTTCGTGCTCTATGATGTGAAAAAAGGCGCGCAGGAAGTGGATGCGGCGGCGATGCAGTTCGGATATCGATCATCAATATTGCAACAGATGAAGGACACTTATGTCGTGCGGGGGTTCTTTTCTTGCGCCAAGAATAATAAAGACGAGATTTATGACCGGATGGGACTGTATCATGAAAAACGGCACCGGTATCAGGAGTTTTGCTATCCCAATCTGGGCAGTTTATTCGCGGGCAATATCTATAGCGCCCTTGCGGATGAGGACCGCACCTACAGGCTGTTTCTGGCGCTGTACCGCCGGATTGTTCAAATGCGCCGGTTGTTTGCACGCAGGGCACCCGGGAAAAATGCGTACCTGAACCGGATTACCGCCGCACACTTCAACCTGCAAGAGTTCAGGGATACCTATTCCCGAAAGACCATGAATTGCCTTGTCAATACAGGGCAAGGCACAGACAAAATGCTGGCGTATATTCGCGCACTCCAACGACTGACGCGAGGGCGGCTAAACATTGAAAATGAAATCATGGACAATGGAGAGAACTAGCCGCGTTCTTTCGATACCCGGCAGGTGTGCGAGGTGGGCGATTCAAAGGTGCGTAAAGGCGGCGGCAACAGTCATTTCCAGAAATTAGCTTCCTGCCATAGCTGACAGGAAGCACCCATCATGAAGATCGGCCTATTGACTTTTCATTTTGTTCCGAACTACGGGGCGTCTTTGCAATGTTATGCCTTGTGGCGCCATCTCATGGATAAGGGTCACGAGGCGTATGTAATTGATTATCGCCCGCTTCGGTTTCTGTATCTGGTCTATCGAAATTGCGTATTCAAGCCCGGTATAGCAAGGAAGCTCGTGCGATTACCGGGCACGATTAAACGCCGCGAGGGGTTTATCCGGGATCGGTGGAGGGAGCGGATTCGGCGGCAGCAGCGCATGCTGGAATGGACGCAAAACCACGTGGCCCTTACGCCGGCGCGCTATCACACACGTACGTCACTGGCTTCGTTGTGCGATACGTTTGATGTGTTGATCGCGGGAAGCGATCAAATATGGGATCTGTCCAACACCAACGGGCGTGACCCGGCGTATTTTCTGGATTTTGCCGACAACACAACCGTTCGCCTTGTCACGTACGGAGCCAGCGCAGGTTCGCTGGAAACGTTCGGCCGCGACGCGGAGATCATGGCGGCCCTGGTTAAAAGGCACCACCGTGTTTCCGTGCGCGACCAGCACACGCAAGCCCTGGCGGCGCGAGAGTTCGGGCTGACGTGTCCGCAGGTTGTTGACCCTACATGGTTCCTCGACTTTGCGCCTCTTTGCGGCGCTCGTCTGGTTGATGAAGACTACCTGCTGGTGAACGGGGAATTCAGGAGCAACGACCCCCTTCGGCGCGCACGACGCATGGCCGACGAGATGAATTTGAAATTGGTGTCCGTAGGCCCTCCCGACCCTGTGGCCGACATCAGCTTCTCTTCGGCCCGGCAGGAGGAATGGCTTTCCCTGCATGCGCATGCGCGTTATGTGGTGACCAACCTGTATCACGGCGCCATCTTCGCGATCCAATTCGGAAAACCGTTTACCGCATTGTCCTACCCAAACCGCTGGCGGAAAATCAGTCACCTGCTGGCCGAAACAGGGTTGACATCACGTTTGCACCTCCTTCCGGATGCCCTCGAAGAGCCGGTGTCGCATTGGATCCATCCCGGCACGGAAGACGTTAAAAAAGGGCGTGAGCTAATGACGCCGCGCGTGGCCCAGGCAAAACACTTTCTCGAGGAGGCCTTGGCGCCCGTACCCGGGGAAGAAACGGGCGGAGTCCATGAAGCATAAATCAGGCGGCCTGGCGGTCGTATCCTGCGCCGCGCAGATCGGCGGGGGGGAAATGTGTCTGAAGCGGGTGCTCAAAACGCTTCGCGAACAAGGTGTGTCCTACACCTTGTTTGTGCCGGAAGCCGCGGCCTGGCGATCGGAGGGCGAGGTCCGGGTCTTTCCGGAGCTCGGCCGGGACGGGGGCGGCGGCCCGGCGCGCTTTTTTGGGGCGGCCCTGCGCATGAGTCGTATCGTCAGGAAATCAAATTGCCGCTTGATCTACGGCAATACCTACGTATCGGCCAAGTGGGCGGCCCTGCTTCGAGTGTTGACCGGGGTACCGGCCGTCTGTCATTTGCACGAAAGCACCTATGCGCCATATGCCTCCCGGGTGGCCCGGTGGTCCGGGAGGGTGATGAGCCATTACCTGGCGATCAGCGAACACGTAAAACAGCAGTTCTGTCTTGGAGCGGGAGTCCCGGATCATAAAGTCACGGTAATCTGGAATGGCGTATCTCCATCCGAATACACCGCGGCCGATCGCGTCGCCATTCGACGAACCATAAGGGAGACGCATGGAGTGCCGGAACATGCGGCGCTGGTGTTGATGGTTGGTCAAACGCGTTTCATAAAGGGGCACGATGTGCTTCTGGAGGCCTGTCTCAAGCTGTTTGGAAAATACCCCGCGCTCCATTTGATGTACGTAGGGATCGAGCGCGAAACAGAGGAACAGCGCGCCGTGCTTCAGGGGTTGGAGGCGCGGCTGGAGAACAATCCGTACGCCGATCGTGTCCGATTCGTGGATTACAACGAAACACCGCGACGCTTCATGCGGGCCGCGGACCTATTGGTGGTGCCCTCCCGTTCGGAGGGTTTCGGCCTGGTGGCGATCGAGGGGATGGCGGAAGGGGTTCCGGTGATCGCGTCCGATACCGGTGGTCTGCGGGAGATCATCGTGCACGGTGAAAGCGGGCTCCTGGTTCCGCCCGACGATCTGCGGAGCTTGTGCGCGGCGTTGGATGATCTGCTTGAAAAGCCGAAACGGGCGGAACAACTTGCGGAACATGCCGGGGAACGCTATCGCGCCTGCTTTACGGAATCCCGGGCAACGGCCCGGATTGCGGAAGTGTTGACGGGTATAGCAGGATAAACGACAAGATTGGAAATTGCACTTTGTGGTGGAGGGAGTACATTTTTAGCCAATGAACGGTTCTCAAGTCCATCCGGCCGCACAGATTAACATCGGCAAACTGCAACTGTTTGTCGCGGGCGTTGTGATTGTCATTGCCGCGCTGATGTTGACCCTGGCGACGGCGCGGGGCGGGCCCACGCGAATGGTTTTCTTTCTCGCGGGCGCGGCCGTGGTCGCGTGGTTCTTTTTCGGGCGTTTTGCCTGGTGGATCCCGGTGCCGTTGGCGGTGGCGTTCGGCGGCCTGTTCTGGGTGGGGTTTCGTATTTATGTGCATGAGGCGGCCCTGTTGCTTTCCGTGTTTGCCTTGACTCCGACGCTGGCCATGAATTGGAAGCAGATGGAACAGGATCGGCCCGCCCTGCCCGCTTACGTCTACCTCCTGGCCATCTATACCGTATTGCATTTGTTCGCGAGCCTGGTGCTTGTGCGCATGTTCGAAGGATCGGGTTATGGGAATATCCTGCGGTCCTATACGATTGCCCTTTGGCCCATGGTGTTCATGATCCTGTTCTATAATTTTGGGAGCAGCCGCCAGATCCGGCTTGTCATTACGCTTATGATCGCCCTGTACCTGTTCCGAATCATATTCGGGATGTATGTGTATTATTTCCCCCAGTTCATATTCGTTCCCCATTTGAACTTGCTGTTTTCCGAGTTCGGGGTTGTAGAGTTGCGGACGGTTTCCGTCCGCTTGTTCATTATCGCGCTGGGCCTTTTTGTCTTGTGGAGATCCATAATGGCCAAGGGGTTCCTCCTTCTCTTCATGGCAATTATTCTCTGGGTGGGCACGTTTGGCGGCGCCCGTATTGCGGTTGGGCAGTTTATTTTAATTCTTGCGCTGTATACGGTATTACGGCGGAAATATGCGCTGGCGATCGTGGTGGGTACAGTCCTTATTACCACCATTGTGTATCTTAATATGAACCCCGAGGTTTTGTACCGCTTGCCTTTCCTGCCCAGTCGAGCCCTCTCCGTGCTGGTCTTTTCCGAGGAAACCCGGATTCATGCCCATCTGGAAGGAAGTGATGAATGGCATCGAGAGCTCTTCCACAGCGGGTTGACTAAATGGCTGGACAATCCCATCACATTTTTCCTGGGCAATCGCATTTATCCTTTTGATGAAGGCTGGACCGCCATGGCCATATCGTTTCATGAACGCCTGGATATTGCTTCCCGGGTGGGCCGCTATGAAAAAGGATTGTGGTCGATACTCGCCACGCTCGGGTTGATGGGCGGCGTACTGTATGCGCTGACCTTCTTTTTTCTGCTTAAGGATCCCGCGATTTCCCTTTGGCGAAACCGAATTTCGGATATGCCGCACCTGATATACTTTGTGGCGGTGATTCATATCGTTATGTGGGTGGCCTTTTGCTGGATATGGGGTCACTTCCCCAGTTACGAACTGATGTTTGCCGGCCTTGCCAAGGCCGTGTACGAGGATCAGAAGAGAAAGAAGGCGAACGCCGATGCCGCGGCGGCGAAGAACGGAATGATTCCCGGCATACCGGATACCGTGCCGGCAAGCGGAGGATAAGGCGCGCGATATAACCCACCGGAATCCCGTGCATCATGGCGGCGCCGTGCACCGGATACGGATCAACTCCTCGTCCCATGATCAAGCTGACCGTCGAAACCAACGCGTGCTATACATCCAGCGCAGGGGTCGCCCGCTATGTTCGCGGTTTGCTCAAGGGCTTGCGCCGGGTGGATCCCGCGGACCTTGCCGTCTCCGAGTTTGCATGGCCGGTGGAAAACCTGGATTTTGCGCAACCGCGCCGCGCCCTGAAGACCGCCTACCGGGAGTTGGTCTGGGCGCCGTTCGTGGCGCCACGCCTGTTAAGACGGTCCGGATGCGACCTTCTGCACATGACCACCAGTCTGCCTCTTCGCACGCCCGAAGCGCTTCCGTGGGTGCAGACCGTCTATGATTGCGCCGTGTTCCGACACCCGGACCGGTTCCGCCGATGGCATGTATTCAGCAGCCGGCTCTATTCCCGCCGGGCCCTTCAGGCGAACCGCCTGATCTGTATCAGCCGCTTTGTTGCGGATGAATTGATCCAGTTGCGCGACGCCGACCCAAACAAGATAGACGTCGTTTATCTGGGCAGTGATTTTGCCGAAGAAGCGTCCGCGATGGAGGCGAAACCTCCCGACCGGCCGATTCCGGAGTCTTTCTTCTTTTTCCTGGGCTCCCTGGAACCGGGCAAGAACCTGTCGTTGCTCCGGGAGTCCTACGAACAGGCCGCGCGCCGCGGGGTCGAACTGCCCCCGCTCGTCATCATCGGCGCCCGTTGGGCCCGGGTGCCCGGCGAGGGTCCGCCGCCGAAGAACTGGATCTATCTGGGCCGGCAACCCGACGAGGTGCTCCTCTATTGTTATCGCCGCGCCCTGGCGTTGGTGTTTCCAAGCCGCTATGAGGGGTTTGGGTTGCCCGTGTTGGAAGCCATGTCCGTCGGCTGTCCCGTGATTTGTTCGCGGGTTGCCAGTCTGCCCGAAGTCGGAGGCGACGCGGCCTGCTATGTGGAACAAACACCGGAAGCATATTTGAATGCCATGGCGGAGTTGGCAAAGGACGACCGGGCGCGGACACATCTTCGGGAGCGCGGCGTGGTACAAGCGCGGAAATTCTCATGGACGCGGTGCGCGGAGGAGACTTTGCAGGTCTATCGGTCGCTGATCGGGGCGTAAGATGGCCATGTCCAAGACCTTCTCCCTGTTGCCGGGCACGGGGGACCCAGGGGCTGTATCGAGAGTCGATCTATCCCGATGCCGTGATAGCGGCATCCTTGGAGTGCGGTGCGATAGCACCGCCTTGCTTCGGGGCACGGTCGTGCCCCGCAGATGGTGCAACGCGCTCCCTGCGCGGCACGTACGTGCCGCGAAAACAAGGCGGCACTCATGTGCCGCACTCCAAGGCTCTTCGCGCGGAGAGGCTGGAAGGAATTGTGAACGGACTTTCTTCTACGGTTCCCATCCCAAGAGGGGGAACAAGCGAATGAGGCCCGGCAGGGACGGCGTCTCCGCCGTCCGCAGACCATGAAGTGAAGCGAAAATGACAATGGCTACCCCCACACAACTCTTCCAACTTCTGGCGTCACGCTATCCACGGGCCAAAGTCTATTTGTCCGACCCGGCGTTTCCGTTTCGCATGATGCGATATGCCGTGCTGGTGGCCCTGTACTTTCCCCGGTTCCTGTTCCTCCGAATTCGAAAGCAACCCATCCTGGCTTTTGATTGCCGGCTTCGCCAGTATGATTCTTTTTATGAGCCCATCTACAAGGCCTGGTTGGCGCAGGCGGAGAACCGGGCCGTCGTCGTTTTTCTGTTTCGCTTTGAATCCAATCACAGGCGCCCGCTCCCGTTATGGCGCAAGGGACTCCCGGTAGCCTACGCCGATTACCTGGACCGGAAGGTATGTATCGCGGCGGACGCGTTTCCACATAAAGCCCTCCCGCGAACACGTCGCGTGCAGATCTTTCACGGGTTTGGGTCTTTTGGCGCGTCCAAGCCGGTTGAAACGTATGTCAAACCGTATGACGTGTTCTTCATGCCGACCTATTTTCTGAAGGAACAGTTTGATTCCGGCGATATCAAAGGTACGGAGGGAAAGAAAGCCTATGCGGTGGGGTATCCGAAACTGGACCCGGTAATGGAGGGGTTTCGTTGCGCGAAGCTGCCTCCGTCCGGCACAACCCTATTCTACGGTCCCACCTACAGCCCAACCACATCATCGTTGTTTGAGTTTCTTCCGGAGCTTGTCGAATTGTGTAAGAGAAGACGTTATCGTCTGCTGCTGAAGTTGCACCCGTATCTATATCACAAGCGCGTGGCCTCGCATTCCGGAGGCGTGGACTGGCGCGGTCGAATCCGGGAATATAGAGCCCAGCATGCCCCGATTACACTGATCGGGGAGCGCATATCCATGGAGTCCCTGGGACGACTGTTTGCCGAAACGGATCTTTTTATTACCGATAGTTCGGGGCTGGGTTTTGAGTTTGTCCTGACCACGGGAAAGCCCATCCTGTTCCTCGGGAACAAGGTCAAGGTTCCCCGACAGGATGTGCGCGGCCTGGACCAATATCCCGAGATCCGTTATCGGGGCGGAATCGGACCCATCATCGTGTCCCCGGAAGAGCTTGAGCAAACGGTAACGCAACTATTAAGCGGCAATCCTTATCAAGCGGCCATTGCCGCATTCCGGGAAGACTTTGTGCCCAACCCCGGAGCGGCGGCGCCGCAAGCGGTCGAACGGATTGAACCGTTGTTCGCACAACTCTGACCAGCCGACGGTTGCGATTTTCCGGGTTATGTGATAGCACGGTCGCGTTTCTATTCATTTGGAAAATCGCTGTTTATGAAGACAACCGACACAAATCAAAGAGCTCGACTGGAGGGCATCATTCTGGCGGCCGGCCGGGGGACACGCTTCGGGGCTCCGGGTTCCACGCATATCCCGAAGGCGCTTCTGGGAGGGAAGGAGGGGCGTCCCCTTCTTTGCGAGAGCATCCATAATCTGGCGGCAAGCGAGTGCTTTGGCCGGTTTCTTGTTGTAACCGGCCATCACCGTTCAATGATCGATGAGGTGCTGCGATCCATGGTGATGCCCGTTTCCCTGGAGGCCGTTCATAATCCGGATTATCGGGACAAGGGCCCCCTGCTTTCTCTGCGTGTGGCGATGGCACGGCTGACCCCCGGAACCCCTTTTTGTGTGTTTAACGGTGACACATGGTATGCCCCCGGTTTTTTTGCCTGTTTCAAAACGCGCATGCCGAAGGCCGATGACGTTTACCTGCTGGTTTCAACCGAGAAGAATCCTGCCGCCGACGATATCAAGATCCGTCTGGATCACGAAAAGGCCGTTCTGGAAGCGTCCAAGAAGATCCGGAACGACGCGGCCGGAGGGATCTCGTCCGGCGGCCTGGTGATCGGTTCCGGCGCGGCCGATTATTTCCGCCGGCAGATTGAGGTTTTGTCGGATAGCCCCGACACGTGGAATCTGCCTTGGCATAGTCTTGTGCAATCCTATTCGTGTGCGGGAGGTCGTGTGCGTCCGCTGTGGGTTCCCCGCGAGTCCTGGTGGGAGATTGATACGCTTGACGATCATAGAGAGCTGTTTAATTCCTCCGGGACATGACAGGCGAAGGCTTGGGCGGCCCTTCCATTGATGCCGCACCTCAGGTCCTTATGAAGATCCTCCACGTTCACAACAATCACCGCTTCGGGGGCGGATCCGATCTCGTTGCCGGACAGACGGTTCGCCTTTTGCGCGAAGCCGGTCACGAAGTGGTCGAATTCACGCGTAACAGCCGGGACCTGGCTGTTCGCGGTTTGCGCGGAAAGGCGATTGCCTTTGCTTCCGGAATCTACAATCCCCGCACAACGCGCGCGTTCGAACGAGCGCTGAAAGAACACCGGCCCGATGTGGTACACGCGCATGAATTGTATCCCCTCATCACGCCTTGGATTTATCCCCTGTGCCGGAAGCACGGCATTGCGTCCGTGATGACCTGCCACGATTACCGCCTGACGTGCCCCGTCTTTAACCACTATCGAAAGGGACAGGTTTGCACGGAGTGCATCGAGCGCAATGCCTGGATGTGCGTACGAAACAATTGCCGCGGGAATGTGCCGGAAAGTGCCGCGTATACCCTGCAACATGTGACCGGTCGTTTGTTTCGTTTGTTTCAATATGTGGATTTCTTCATTACGCCTTCGATATTTACGCGGGACTGGTTGATCCGCCATGCGGGGATTGAATCCGATCGCATCCGGGCCGTGGGCAATCCCATTTTCGTGGACGCCGGTTCGGTTAAGCCGTATCGCCCCCATGAACGCACCTACGTGGCCTATGCCGGGCGTTTCTTCCCGGAAAAAGGCATCGACGTTCTCCTGCGCGCGGCGGCCATGGCCGGCGTGACGGTCCGGTTGGCGGGAGAACCGAGGGGTTTTGAACGGGAGACCTACGGAGCCCGCGCGGAATTCCTGGGACCCCTCAAGCCGGAGGATATGAACGCCTTCTACGATGGGGCGCGCGGTCTGGCCGTGCCGAGCCGGTGGTTTGAAACGTTCGGACTGGTGGCGGTTGAAGCCATGGCCCGGGGTGTCCCGGTTATCTGTTCAAACATCGGGGCGCTTCGAGAACTGGTTGATCCCGGGGTCCATGGCCGGCTGTGCGAACCCGGCCATGTAGAGCAATGGGCCGCCGCGTTAAAACACCTGTGGAACGATCCCGAAGCCTGTACCCGTATGAGCGCCGCGTGCCTTCGGCGCGCCGCCGATTATTCTCCCCATAGATACTTGGATAACGTGCTTGAAGCATACACAATGGCGCGGAAATAAGGTCTGTATTATGAGGCAGATGGGAATCCTTCAATGAATTTCAACCAAAAGATTAAAACGTTCGCCGCGTATCGAAACCTGTTTCGGAATTGGCCGTATGCCGCATTCGCACGGTATTTGGGCCGCTGTTACCCGCGACCCCGCTTGCTGAGATTTCGCGACGGGCGAAAATTGGTTTTTCGCCCTGCCAGCGATGCGTTTGTGCTGGGCGAAGTATTCATAATGGAAGTCTATGCGCAATGCCTGAAAGGTCCTGAACCGGTACGCGTATGGGATGTCGGCGGAAATGTGGGGGCCTTCCCGGTTTGGTTGAGCGGTTATTTTCCACGGGCGACGTATGTCTCATTTGAACCGTGCGCCGAATCGTTCACGCTTCTCGAGCAAACCCGGCGGGGCAATCAGCACATCGCCTGGGTTACACATCCCTATGGATTGTCGGACAAAGACGAGGTGGTAGAGGGCCGGATTCCGCCCGGCCATTGTGCGAAGACAAGCGCATTCGCACAGGAAGGCCGTCGGGTATCCCTGCCCTTGCGATCCGTGGATGCCGTGTGGCGCGAAAAGGAATCCCCACGCATCGATCTCTTGAAGCTGGATTGCGAAGGAGGAGAATACGACATTCTGCTCGGCTGTTCAGACGCATTTCTGCGCGCGGTTCATTCCATCATAGGCGAAACACATATCATTCCCGGCCATCACCCGGAACAACTGCGACACCGTTTGAACGCGTCTGGTTTCCACGTGAAGTGGTATACGGGCAAGCGTGGAATTTTCCGGGCGACTAGAGACATGGCCGGGCGCTGATTTCCCTATTTCAAGCACAAATGGGCGAAGTTGGGGCAAAGAGACATCCCTTTTTCCCTGCCCCCCCCTCCTCCAGGGCATAAGATGCGCGGATATGCAGGTTCGTAAGCGCTTCTTGAGGCCCTTCCCTCCTTACATTCTCGCGGTTAAGGCTTGATCTGACCGCGATTTCACTGTATGAAAGCCCAATACGGGCTTTAAACAGTTGAAGCGGATGAAGGCCTTTTTCTCCATTTTGTTCGGCGTGTTTTTACTTCAGGAAGCAACCGCCGGGTCGACCCTCGTGATTAATGAATTCATGGCGTCGAACGGCGCCACCATAGCCGACGAAGATGAGGATTACGAAGACTGGATTGAGTTGTACAATGCCGGTTCCGAGCCGGTGAATCTCAAGGGATGGGGCCTGTCCGATGATCCCGACAATCCCCTCCAATGGGTCTTTTCCGAATGGATCATTCAGCCCAACGAGTTTCTGTTGATATGGGCGTCCGGGAAGGACCGGATCGCTGATCCATACCAAACCGAATGGTATGCCGATCACACAGAGCAGGCCGAAGGCCTCTGGCTGTTCCGCGAAGGGAGTGGCACAACGGCGACGGACAGTTCCGTGCACCTGAATCACGGGACGCTGTACGGGACCGCGTATACGAACCGCAAAGGCATCGCCGAAGCATTGGCCTTTCAGGCCGGCGATCGCATCGATCTTTCGGAGGCCATTCACCTGGATGCGGATTTTACGATATCGTTCTGGCTCAATGCGCGCGAATTCGATCACTGGCGCTTTATCAACAGCTCGGAGTCATGGGCCTATAGTATCGGCTTTGTTGCGGATAACATTATCCGGTTCAATGATCCCATGGAGGATATGGTGTTGTCCAAAAGGATGACGGCAGATTCCTGGGGACACCTGGTTATCACGCGGGCGGGTCATCAAATTACAGCCTACCTGAATGGGAAACAGGCCGGCCGCATCACTCCCTCCGTGATCCATGATATACGAGCGGATCGGCTGGCGGGTTTGAGCGCGGGATCCTCTTGGAATCAGTTTGAGGGGGAAATAGGAGATGTCATGATCCTTTCGCAGGCGCTGTCACCCGAGGAGGTGGGAGCGTTATACAAAGCGCAATCCGACTGGTTTTTCCACACCAATTTCCGCATCAGCCGCGAAGGCGATCCCCTGTTGTTGACGAGTCCACAGGGCGTGATGGATTCGGTCGGTCCCGTTTCCCTGCCCCGTGATATCTCGTATGGGCGGCAACCGGACGGTTCGGATGTATGGCGGTACTTCGGCGACCCCACGCCGGGCGCACCCAACACAACAACGGGATATGATGAAGTATTGGAACCGCCGGTGTTTTCGCATAGCGGCGGCTTTTACGGGGAATCCTTTGACCTGCACATTTCACACCCCGACCCGGAGGTGGGTATCGTATATTCCCTCGACGGTTCTTTCCCGGACCCGGGGCACACGAACGGCGTGGCCTATCTGTACAAGAATCAATATCCGGACCAACCGGAAGATGATTTCGGGCTCTTCCTCACCAATCATTTTCAATCATATGTGTACTCCTCACCCATCACGATTATCGATCGATCTCCCGAACCCGACAAGCTCACCCAAATGTCATCCACATGGGATTATGAGCCTGATTATTTTCCCGGGTCACCCGTGCGCAAGGGAACCGTGGTCCGGGCCCGGGCGGTCAAACCAGGGGCACTTCCCAGTTCGGCGGAAACGCATACCTTCTTCGTTTTCCCGGAGCATGGGCACAATCCCTTTACCGTGCCCGTAATTTCCATCTCCGTTCAGGAAGACGCGCTGTTCGATTACTATGACGGCATTTATGTGCCCGGCGTGGATTTTGATCATTGGCGATGGGCTTCAGGGGCCGGCGAGCGCATGGGCAATTTTCATCGCCGGGGAGATGATTGGGAATATCCCGCCCATATGGAATACTTCGATACGGAATCCGCCATATCCGCCTTGCGGCAGGATATGGGCATACGTATTCACGGGGGCTGGACGCGGACCATGCGTTTGAAATCCTTTCGCCTGTATGCCCGCAACGCCTATGATGCCTCGCACTTCGAGTATCCCTTTTGGGGCGACGTGAACGATTCCGCGTTTAAGCGGCTAATCCTTAGACAAGCCGGAAACGATGCAACCTTTGCATTACTGCGGGATCCGGCCATTCAGACCATGGTGCGTCATCTGAATTTTGACACACAGGCATATCAACCGACGGTTGTTTTTATCAACGGGGAGTATTGGGGCATTCTGAACATCAGAGAACGCTACGACGCACATTATCTTGAGCGAGTGTACGGCGTTAATCCTGCGAAGATCGATCTGCTCACCGGAAATGCCGCGGTCAAGGAAGGAGACACAAATCATTTCAATGACATGCTCGACTATATGTCGGAACATTGCCTGTCAAACCCGGACCACTACGGCCACATACAAACCCGGATGGATGTCGATAACTTCATTGATTATGTCATCGCGAATGTATTTGCCCGTAACGACGACTGGCCCGGAAACAATATCGACTTCTGGCGATTACGAACCAGCGAATATGTTCCGGATGCACCCGTGGGCCATGATGGGCGATGGCGCTGGATGCTGTACGACACGGATTTCGGCTTCGGGTACAGCGAATTACACGGCGACCGCTTCAGCATGGACATGCTCTCCTACATTACAGATCCCGAACGGCCCCGGCATGTCAATTTTATGATGATTCATTTGTTGAAAAACGAGGGCTTTCAACGCCGCTTTATCAACCGATTCGCCGATCTGCTGAACACCACATTTCTGCCGGAACGAACCATTGCCGTCATCGAGGATCTGAAACAGGGCATTGCGGAAGAGGTGCCGCGGCACCAGGCACGATGGCGCAGGCCGGTAGGTTCGTGGGTAGCGAACGTGGGCGTCATGACCCACTTCGCGCATGTCAGGCCGGGTTATCAGCGTCAGCACATCCGGGATTTCTTTGATCTTGAGGATGACGTAACCCTCGAGCTGGATGTAAACGAGTCCGCGGGAGGTCATATCCGGGTCAATTCTGTCCGCGTAACGCCGGACACGCCCGGTGTGCCGGATACGCCCTACCCCTGGACGGGACAGTACTTTCACGGCATCCCGCTCGAAGTGGAAGCCGACCCGGCGCCGGGATTCCGATTCCATCACTGGGAAGGCGTTGACGAGCCGATGAAATACTCGCCCGTTGCGACGCTGGATATGACGCGGGATGAAACGCTGACCGCCGTCTTTGAGGCGACCACCCTGCTGCACTACTGGAGCTTCAACGACACAAACAACCTGCTGGCGCCGACGTATACCCTGGGTGAGGCGTCGATTTCCGTGGAGCCCGGGCCGGACACGGAAGTCACATCCGATACGGGTCAGGACTTCTACGGCGAGAACAACCGCCTGGGCGAGAACCCCGGCGCACATCTTCGTCTCAACAACCCGATCGGAGCCACCGTTACCATTGCCCTGCCCACGACCGGATATAAGGATCTGCTCTTCCAGTACGAAGCACGGCGTTCGGGCTCGGGCGCGGGAACGCAAATCCTGGAATATACAACCAACGGGGTCGTATGGGAGGCCCTGGACACAGTAACGATCTTTGATGATCTGCCGGTATTGCAATCGTTCGACCTCTCGGACCTGGCCGGTGTAAACGACAATACCGGGTTCGCCATCCGCATTGCTTTTGAAGAAGGCGACGGCGGTGATGAGGGCAATAATCGATTGGACAACATCTCGCTGGAAGGAAATGCCGCGGAGGGGGTCAAGCAACCGCCCGCCGTGGACAATCCGCCAGAACTCATGACAGGGATTGAAGGCGGTGAGGCCGTGACGCTGGATCTCCGCGATGTGTTCTCCGATCCCGACGAAGAGGAATTGAATTTTGGCGCCGATATTGCTCGAACAAACATAGCGTCGGTGACCCTGTCGGACTATATGCTCGAGTTGACCGGATTGCGCCGCGGCGAAACGGATGTGACGATAAGCGCGGATGATGGGGAGAATCCGCCCGTGTTCTCAACCTTCCGCTTGCTGATTTATCCGGCGGCGCACGATCTTCCCGGTGGTTCCTATACGTTCAATTTCTGGGATCCGGATACGCCGGAACTGACCTATCCCGACCACATGCTTTTTCTGCAAAGTGATGAAAGCGATACCGCGCTCGACACCCCGTTGCTGTATGCCTATCACCTCGAACCGGAGGACTATCACGCCGACGACGAAAGTACGATCGGGTTCCCTTATAACAACACGGGCCGGACCCGGATCAGCGGGTTGGGGGCCGACGGCATCTCGTTCATCAATACGGGACAGGACCGCGATCTGGGCGGCGCCCTGCTCGCCGTGGATACTACGGGGCTTCCGGAAGCCCGTGTAGCCTGGATTGGCGGTACGATAGAGCCGAATGACCGGATTTATGCAATCAGACTGCAATACCGGGTCGGGACGGAGGGTCCGTTCCTGAATGTGACCAATGAGCTGGGCGCGCCGTTGGAATATGTACGGCACGAGACCGCCGGCGATGTTGAGGCGTTCGGCCCGGTAAAACTGCCGGCCGATGCGCGGGATGAGCCCTATGTACAATTGCTGTGGCGATACCATCGGATTTCGGGCGAATCGGGCCCGCGCGCGGAACTACGACTTGATGACATTGTGATCACGACCGAGGAAGTCGGTACCGTGGCGGATCTCGTGTTCGACGCCATCCCGTCGGCCTTCCAAAGCGGGGAACCGCTCGGTCCCGTCGTCGTCCGCGCCGTCGATAACGCGGGACTGACCGTTACCAGTTTTGAGGGGCCGATTACGTTGACCTTGGACGGCGACGGGTCGTTGACGGGAACCCTCACGATATCTGCCGTGGACGGGGTGGCGACTTTTGAGGACCTCGCCGTCAAGGGCGCCGGCTCATTGAGCCTGTCGGTCGAAGCGCCGGATGCCGGCATCACCGGATCGAGCGAATCGTTCAACATCGTCCAGGTGACCGAACTGATCATGCCCCTGTATATCCAGGGCGACCAGGATGTTGACGGGAATAACCTGGATCGAGTTCCCTTCGCATACCGCCTGCAGTTGGACGGGCTCAAGTCGAATGCGACCTATCGCTACGGCAACCGGGTAGTTGTTCCGGGCGATCCTCCCGAACAGGATGGAG
>SLKG01000040.1 GCA_007134735.1 Kiritimatiellia bacterium | reverse complement strand
TGGTCCGGAAATATCTCGGCACGGTGGTGCCGTACACCGACAACTTTTTCGCATCGCTGAACTCGGCGGTGTTCACGGACGGTTCCTTCTGCTACATCCCGAAAGGGATCCGGTGCCCCATGGAGCTGACCACGTATTTCCGCATCAACGCGATGGACACGGGGCAGTTCGAGCGCACGTTGATCATCGCGGAGGACGACGCGTATGTCTCGTACCTGGAAGGGTGCACCGCGCCGATGCGTTCGACGAGCCAGTTGCACGCGGCGGTGGTGGAGCTGATCACGCTGGAAAACGCGCAGATCAAATACGCGACCGTGCAGAACTGGTACGCGGGCGACAAGGACGGAAAGGGCGGCATCTACAATTTCGTCACCAAGCGCGGTCATTGCCGCGGCCGGCAGTCCAAGATCTCTTGGACGCAGGTGGAGGCGGGCGCCGCCATCACGTGGAAATATCCCAGCGTGTATCTCGAGGGCGATCACTCGACGGGCGAGTTCTATTCCGTGGCCGTGACGAACAACCGGATGCAGGCCGACACGGGAACCAAGATGGTCCACATCGGCAACCACACCAAGAGCACAATCATTTCCAAGGGCATTTCCGCCGGGCAATCCCGGAACTCCTATCGCGGGCTGGTGCAGGTCCTGCCGGACGCTGTGCATTGTCGGAACAACTCGAATTGCGACTCGATGCTGATCGGGCGCGAGTGCACGGCCAACACGTTTCCGTATATTGAGTCCGAAAACGAGACGGCGGTGATCGAGCACGAGGCGACGACCTCGCGCGTGAGCGAGGAACAAATTTTCTATCTCAAGAGCCGCGGGATTGATGAGGAAAGCGCGATATCGATGATCGTCAACGGCTTCGCGCGCGACGTGTTCAAGCATTTGCCGCTCGAATTCGCGGTGGAGGCGATCAAGTTGCTGGAAATGAAGCTGGAGGGGAGCATCGGGTGATTCATGAATGGGGAGGGCGGTTGTGCCGCCCGATCCGCGGGGCCGCGGACCCTCCCGGGAAGAGCCGCATTGGAGGGTCTCGCTTCCGCGTGACCAAGGACGCGCGGGAGCGCGTCCCTCCAAAAAGGCAGGATGAAAGGAAGATGGGTGCGGGTAGATTATAAAAAGAAAAAGAGCACATGACAGAGCCAATGACTCAAACTGAATCAAAGCCACTGGTGGTCGATTTCATACCCGGCTTCGACGAAGACCGGTTTTCCGGAATGGATACTTCCAGCGAGCCGGCGGTGTTGCAGGCCAAGCGCGAGGAAGGTTTCAACGATTATCGCGCCCTGCCGTCGCCGACGAATCGGACGGAGGAATGGCGGCGCACGGATCCCGCCCTGTTTCCGTTCGCGGAAATGGAACGGTTGCCGCAGGTAAAGTCCGTACCGGAAATGCCGGAAGGGGAATGGGACCGGCATTTCGACGTGGTGGTTTCCGTCGATCATGGAAGCATGGCGATCGCGGACCGGTCAGGCGTGCTGGCGGACGGGCGCATTCACGTCATGTCCCTCGCGGACGCGGCGGAGCGGCATCCCGAGTTGGTCCGGGATCATCTTCAGGGACGCGCCCTGCCGTCGAAGACCGGAAAATTCGAAGCCCTGAACGACGCCTTTTGGAATGCGGGCCTATGTGTGCACATTCCCGAAGGCGTGGAATTGCCGAAAGGCGTGTTGATCCGCTGTTCCATCGAGGCGGACCGGTCGGTGTTCATTCCCCGTTTGTTGGTGGTGGCCGGGAAACGGAGCCGGGCGACCATTGCCGAACATCTTGTTTCGCCCGATGCGATATCCATGATGGCGGTGATGGAAAAGGAATTATACGTGGGCGAAGCCGCGAACCTTCAGATGATCACGCTCCAGGAATGGGGCCTGAACTCCTGTCAGATCGCCAACGACTGGGCACTGGTGGAACGCGACGCCCGCATCAACTGGTTCATGCTCAACTTCGGAAGCCGGCTGGGCAAGATGCGGTTTGGGAGCGACGTCGCCGGACCCGGTGCCGCGGCGGACCTGGACGGCATTTTCTGCCTGAACGGCGAACAGCACATGGACCAGAAAACGTTGCAGATTCATTCCTCGGCGGATACCTACAGCCGCCTGTTGTACAAGGGCGCCGTTCGCGACCGGGCCTATTCGGTGTACCAGGGTTTGATCATTGCACGCCGGGACGCCGTTCGCGTGGATGCGTACCAGACGAACAACAACCTCGTCCTGAACAAGGGCGCACGCGCCGACTCCATCCCCGGCCTCGAAATCGACGCCGATGACCTCAAATGCAGTCACGGCTCGACCCACGGCAACATCGATCCGGAACAACTGTATTATTTACGTGCGCGCGGCATCAGCGAGGCGGAGGCCCGGAAGATTCTCATTCTCGGATTTTACGACGAAGTGGTGGAACGCATTCCGCTTGATTTTATTCGTGAACACGTGCGACGGAAAATTGACCGAAAACTGGAGGGTTGACATGGGGCTATTCGGCGGCGAATGGGTGGAAGCGGCCACGGTGGATGAATTTGAGAAGACCGACCGCAAACTGGTCGATCTCGGAGGCGACCGGCAAATCGGATTGTTCAAGCTTGACGACGGGTTTCATGCGATCAGCGCCTGGTGTAGTCACGAAAAGGCGTCGCTGGTGCACGGGGAGATCAACGATTATGAAATTGCGTGTCCCCTGCACGGTGCGCGGTTCGATCTGCGTACCGGCCGCCATTTGAGCCTGCCCGCCGTGAGGCCGGTTCCTCGATATTCCGTGAAAGTGGAGGACGGGAAGGTCTGGATCAAGGTGTGAGGCGGGGGCGCCGGGACCAGATTGTGGAGGGTCACGCTTCCGCGTGACCAAGGACGCGCGGAAGCGCGTCCCTCCAGAAGACGGTATTAGATGGGATCAATCATGCGGGAGGGGCGGCGGTCTCGCCACCCGGAAACAGGCGCAGAGGCCGCCGGGAAAGAGAGAGGTCCATG
The DNA here is from genome assembly GCA_007134735.1 of Kiritimatiellia bacterium. Taxonomy (GTDB): domain Bacteria; phylum Verrucomicrobiota; class Kiritimatiellia; order SLAD01; family SLAD01; genus SLKG01. The sequence continues at coordinate 1,361 of SLKG01000040.1, read as the reverse complement.
TGCACGCGGCTGAAAATACTAAGACGTATGTTCCATGTTCCGCAAGCAAGTAGGTCAGGCATTCCTGCCTGACCGGGACGGGCAAGAATGCCCGACCTACTCGTTGGTGCATACAACACCATTTACATGATTATATTTATGACCAAGAACGCGAACTTCGACGCTACAATGAAACGTACCGACACAAAATCCGCGCCGTTCGATGTCGAGGCCGTGCGCCGGGATTTCCCCATTCTGAATCAGCGCATTTATGACGATAAACCGTTGGCCTATCTCGACAATGCCGCCACGTCGCAGAAACCCGTGCCGGTTATCCGCGCACTCGTTGAATATTACGAGGAATACAACGCCAATGTGCATCGGGCCCTGCATTATCTGGGGGACCAGGCGACCGCCCGCTATGAAGCGGCGCGCGCCCGGGCCGCCCGCTTTATTCGCGCGCCGAGCGAGCGCACCCTTGTGTTCACGCGCGGCACCACCGAAAGCATCAACCTGGTCGCGCATGCCTGGGGCAGGAAGTTCGTGGGCGAAGGCGATGAGCTGATCGTTACCGCCATGGACCATCACAGCAACCTCGTGCCGTGGCAGGTGCTCGCCGCCGAACGCGGGGCGAAGCTTCACATGGTTCCGGTGCTCGAGAACGGAACGCTTGATCTGGAGGCGTATCACGTAATGCTCTCGTCGCGCACCCGGTTGGTTGCGGTCACACAGATGTCCAATGTTCTCGGGACCATCAATCCCGTGAAAGACATCGCGGCCGCCGCGCACGCCGCCGGCGCGCGGGTCCTGGTGGACGGTGCGCAAAGTGTCCCGCATTCCCCCGTGGACGTGCAGGCGATCGATTGTGACTGGCTGGCGTTTTCCAGTCATAAAATGTGCGGCCCGACCGGAGCGGGTGTGCTCTACGCGAAAGAGGAATTGCTGGAGGAAATGAACCCGTTCATGACGGGCGGCGAAATGATCAGCAAGGTGCAGGACGATCACGCGACGTGGGCGGACCTGCCGTATAAATTCGAGGCGGGGACGCCGAACGTGGCCGGAGCGATCGGCCTGGCCGCCGCCATGGATTATCTCGAAGCCATCGGAATGGAAGCCATACGCCGGCACGAAATCGAGCTGACGGACTATGCGCTGAAGCAATTGAGCGAAATACCCGGGCTCCGCATATTCGGACGCGCGCCGGAACGCGGCGGCGCGGTGTCGTTCGAGGTCGAGGGCATTCATCCTCATGACCTGTCCCAGGTGGTGGACCGGGAAGGCGTGGCCATCCGCGCCGGACACCTGTGCGCCCAGCCGCTCATGCGGAGGCTCGGCGTTACGGCGGTCAGCCGGGCCAGTTTGTATCTGTACAACCGTCCGGA
>SLKG01000140.1 GCA_007134735.1 Kiritimatiellia bacterium | reverse complement strand
TTCATCCGGACCACGGAGCCGCGCCACAAGGAGATTGTCCAAGAGCTGTTGCAGGACCTGTATGACCGGGGTGAAATCTACGAGGCCGACTACGACGGTTGGTACGATGTGACGAGCGAAACCTTTGTTACCGAACGCGAAATGGAGGCCGCCCCTCCGGAACAGCGGAAGCACATTGTCCGGATCCAGGAAACCAACTATTTCTTCCGCATGAGTAAATACCAGGACTGGCTGGTTGACTATATTCAGAAGAATCCCTCATTCATACAACCCGATTATCGCCGGAACGAAACGCTAGGTTTTCTGCGCCGGAAATTGAATGACTTATGCATATCACGCCCCAAGAAACGCATGGCCTGGGGAATCGAGCTTCCGTTTGACAAGGACTATGTGACGTATGTTTGGTTTGATGCCCTGGTCAACTACATCAGTGCCATCGGATACCGGACGGATGAGCATCAATTCAAGCAATGGTGGCCGGTCGATTATCATCTCATCGGAAAGGATATTCTGACCACGCACACCGTCTACTGGCCTACGATGCTGAAGGCCATGAACCTGCCGATGCCGAAGACGATATTCGCGCATGGCTGGTGGTTGAGCGGTGAGAGCAAGATGAGCAAGACGCTCGGCAACGTGGTCAACCCCATGGATATGATCGATCGGTTCGGCGTCGATGCGTTTCGCTATTACCTGATTGCCGAGATGGTGCTCGGACAGGATGCGAGTTTTACCGAGGAGGGATTCATCCGTCGATTCAACTCGGACCTGGCAAACGACCTGGGAAACCTGGTCAGCCGGGTGATGAAGCTGATCCACAGCCACTGCGACGGACGGATTCCCGGACCGGAACCGGACGCCCTGGAAAAGGAAGAGGAAAAGGCGCTATGGAACACGGTTCAGCAGAGCGCGGAAGAACTCCAGGAATCGGTCCGCGAGATGCGGTTGGACGGCGGTTTGGGGCGCGTGATGGCCGCCGTACGGGCCACCAACCGGTATCTGGAGATCCGTCAACCGTGGGTATTGGCAAAGCAGGAGAACAAAACGGAACTGAATACCGTTCTGTACATGGCGGCGGAATCCCTGCGGGTGGCTTCGGCCCTGCTGTTTCCCGTCATGCCCGAACGGATGGGGGCATTGCGCCGGGCATTGGGCCTTACGGTGGTGGACCCGGAATTCGACACATTGCGGAAGTGGGGAGGCCTTGCCCCGGGAACCCGGTTGGGTCAGCCGGGGTCGCTCTTTCCCCGTATCCGTGTCACGGACAACCCGGTTGACCGGGAGCAAACCGGAGGGGAAAAAGGGCGGGGAAAGCAGAAGGGCACGCAACGGAAGCAGGCACGGAAATCCGATGATAAGAAGGAGGAGAAAATGACGGATTCGCCCGAGGGGGTAGTGGATCTGATTGAATACGATGATTTTGCCCGGGTGCAGTTGCGCACGGCGATGGTCATGGAAGCCGGGAAAGTCGAGGGGTCCAGCAAGTTGCTGAAATTGAATGTCATGATGGGGGAAGAGCGCCGGCAACTGGTTGCGGGGATCGCCTTGAATTATGAGCCGGAAGATATAATAGGAAAGATCGTCGTGGTGGTGGCCAACCTGAAACCGGCGACCATACGTGGGATCAAGTCCGAGGGCATGGTATTGGCGGCGGTGCGGGGATCCAGCCTTCGGTTGGTGACCATTGACGGGGAGCAATCCACCGGCGCCGTGGTGCAGTAGGCCATGGTGCACAAGGAGCCGGAAGGGCGACGTCGTATAAGCGGGAATCACCGGCCTTTCCCGGCGGAGCCATGCACGGTTCCGGAGGGAAACGGTTGCGTGGATTCCGGGGGAGCGGGAAACGCCTGCGCCTACTCGCCGGCCGGTTCCTGGGTCTGATGCCGCGTACTGCTGCGCTCGCGGATATGGCGAATAATTTCCTCTTCCTCGCGCATCACCAGTTCATCGCGTTCATCCCGGGTGTAGGGACTGATTGACATGGCGAATCCGGTGGGCCGGACAATCAGGATGCGCGGTCCGAAACGGACATTGTAGCGTTCGGCGAACTCATTGCTGTCCCGATCGCCCGGTACATACAATTGTACCCGTATATAATCCTGCAGGGCGTCGTTGAATTCCGAAGAGCGGAGAATGGACCGCTCGAACCGGCGGGACCGGTCGGCCGCCCAGGGGGGATTGCGGCTGGAAATATAGACCAGCATATCCGCACCCGTAGCCTCCTGGATTTCCAGGGCCTCCCGTAAACCCCGGCCGCGTTCCAGCCAACGCTCGGGAATGTCCGAATGACGCTCTTCTTCCTCCTCTTCCTGGACCTCCTCTTTCGCGGTTTGCCATGGCGGCGGGGGAGGCCACACGTCGTCAGCCATCGCAAACGGTACGGCCAGGAAGGTGATCACAAAAAGCCGGTACAGGGCTGAAGGCCCGAATATCCCGGTGGCGAATAAGGCGACCGGTCTTTGATGGACCGTCATGGGATACATTCGTTTGTATACACCCGCCTCTCGCATAGCGGTATTCAAACAGAAGAACAAGGATTCGGCAATGCTGTTCAGCCCCTGACAACCAATGCGGGGGAGCACGGAGTATCATCCGTGGCGGAAACCTTGACAAGGGTTGAAGATGTCAGTTAGATGGCGATTCAAAGCAATGAGAACGTTTACATTTAGGTTTTGAATGGGGGATGGAAGAATGGGAATAAGCGGGCAGACGGTGTTTGTGAGGGGTCCGGGTATGAAACGGGTACTATTATTTTGGGCGATGATCGCGGTTCTGGGTGTCACACCCGTATTCTCCATGACCGACGTTTGGTCCAATACAATCTATGTGGGCGTTTCGAGTGAGGCGGATATCAAAGACGGATCCGAGGAGTATCCATTCACCACCATCAATGACGGCATCAATGCCGCTGAGGCCGGCGATCAGATTGTTGTGGCTCCCGGCACGTACAATGGTCAGATCACCATCAATAACCGGTCCGGACTGACTATTACCGGGGCAGGTGAATCGACGATCCTCCAACATAGCCAGTGGAAACTGCTCATCACGTATTCCTCGAACATCACCGTCAGGGGCTTGAACATACGTGACGGCGAATATGGCGCCTCCATTGAATTCAGCGAGCGGATCACATTCGAAAACAATATCATCCAGCATCTGTCACAGGGTAACTACGACCCCGGGGGGACTTTTAGAATTCGTTACTCCACCGATATAACGGTTCGCGGCAACAGAATACACGATAACTACGGCGGGCAAAATAGTGCCGGCGGGGAGGTTTTCCGTTCAAGCGTGGATTATGATGACAACCTATACCTTAACAATCGCGCATGGAACAGCGGGGGAGGCGTACGGATCAGCAATGACGGGGATGATTACACGGTCCGGTTCCGGGGGAATTATTTCTATAACAATACGGCCGATTATAGTGGCGCGATTCAGTATCACGGTTCCGGAACCCTGCAAATTCTCAACAATACATTCAGGAGATCCGGCGCGAGTTTTAAACAGGGCGGGGCCATCGACATCTTCATGTACAACAGCAACGATGTGGCCGAGGTGCGCAACAACGTCATCGAGAACATGCCGTCGGTAACGTGGCCCTCGGTGCGCAAAGGGGTGCGCATCCGGCCGGATTCCGACGGCCACGTCCATATTCTCAATAACATCATACGGGGTGCCAGTCGGGGAATATCCGTCGAAAGTGATGTAGTGACGGTGGTGGCCGAATACAATAACCTTTATGGCGTTTCCTACCATGGTGTAGAAGCCGGTCCGGGCAGTATCTCGGCGGATCCGCTGTTCGTGGACCCGGCGAACGGGAATCATCATTTGCAAACTAATTCGCCCTGCATTGACGCGGGGCATCCGGATCCGCAATACGATGACGAAGACGGTTCCCGAAATAATATGGGCGCATTCGGCGGGCCCTCGCATTACGGCCGACCCTGGATCACTCCGCCCACGGCGGACCTTATTAGTGCGGAACAGACATCAACCGACGGCGCGGGACTTGTCACCGTGGTAGTTGACGTATTTGATGCAGACCCCGAAACCCTCGATATCGAGTGCTTGTTCTCGGTGGACGCCGGTGAAACATGGACCAATGCCTGGATGCAGGATGCCTCGGCGGAGTTTGGCGAAGTAGCGGTGACCAATCCGGGAGCGCTCCGGGTCCTGGGCGTGGATGTGATTGACGACGGCAAGAATGCCACCAACAGATTGTCCATGGCATGGTCCACAACCCATGCGCCCTCCGTTTACCTGGCGACCGGTGTGCTTGTTCGGGTCCGTGCCTGGGATGGTCGTTTCTGGAGCCAGGCCCATACCAGTACCCCGTTTCTCGTGGATAACGAACCCCCGTCCGTGCCCACCGGCCTGTTATCGTCCAGCCATGTCCTGGAGGTCTGGTCGACCGACAATACGTTCCACGGCGAATGGGCGGCGGCCGATGACGGCATCGGGATCGGGGTCGCCGGCTACGGTGTGGCGATGACTGATGGGATGAAAAGTTCGCCACCGGAAATCAACACGACCGGGCTGACGTTCACCGAGCCGGATTTGGCGGATGGGACCAACTGGTGGCTGGCCGTACGCGCCGTAGACGCGTTCGGCAATGCCGGGGATACTGTATGGCTGGGACCGTTCCTGGTTGATGCCGGCCCGCCCGTGGCAACCGGGGCGGTTATTGAGATCAGCCGCAGTGCGTTCGGCGAGTACACACTGTCCGGCAATCTCACCAACACCTGGAGCGGATTTGCGGATAACATGTCCGGTATCGAGGGCTACTACTTCTCTTTTGAGAATCGGGGGGGGACAACCGAAGGCGAATGGACCACGAACACCTCGGGTATTTTGTTGAATGCCGTTTTCGATGAAACGAACACCGTATATGTCTGGGCCCGGGACGTAGTGGGCAATATCGGCCCGGCCGCGGCCGCATCGATTCTGGTTCTCGATCCGGATGGGGATTGGGACGGGACCGGAATGTCGAACCGGCAAAAGGAAATCGCCGGGCTTTCGGCTATTGATCCGGATGCCGTATTTGCCGGGATGCCCGTCATCAATCCGGGCGCCCCGGACGCGTGTATCGTGCATTGGCCGTATGCCGAAGGACGGGTCTATACCGTGTATTGGAGTGATTCACCGCTCGGACCCGATATGGACTGGAATAGCATCAGCAATCCCGACTATTCCGTACAGGGAGATACGGCGTCATGGACCGATCCCAATCCGTTAAACGGCCCGAATGGCCGGCGCTTCTACAGGGTAAAAGTGGAGTTGGAGTAGGCGGGGCTGTCGGGAGCGTGAAGGGGCGGGGTATCCGCCCTACGAGTCCACAAATTTCCCATCCTTCTGAAACACCTTGCCGTCCACGTAAAGCGCGCCGCCTTTACGCAGATCCTTGATCATGTCCCAGTGCAGCGCGGAGCGGTTGCGGCCTCCCGTTTCGGCATAGGACTGGCCCAGGGCAAGGTGGACGGTTCCCCCGATTTTTTCGTCGAACAGGATATTCTTGATGAAGCGCTGTATGCGGTAATTCGTTCCAATGCCCAGCTCCCCCAATCGCCGGGCGCCGGGGTCCATGTCCAGCATGGCGCGCAGGAATTTCTGGTTCTTCTCCGCCGTTGCCTCCACCACCGTGCCTTTCCGGAAAACGAGACGAATGCCGTCGATCTCCCGGCCCGCATGACAGACCGGGTAGTCGTAGCGGATGTGACCCTCCGCGGAGGGCTCAACGGGCCCCGTAAAGATTTCCCCGCACGGCATGTTGTGCGTGCCGGTGGAATTGATGAAGGTTCGCCCCTTGACCGAAAGGGTCAGGTCGGTGTCCCGGCCCACAATGCGGATGCGGTCCGCGCGGCGCAGGCGTTGGATCAGGCGCTGGTTCTTACGGGCAAGCCCTTTCCAGGCGGCGATCGGGTTCGGCTCATCCGCCATCATGGACCGGTACACGAAATCCTCGAATGCGTTCAGGCTCATGTCCGCGTCCTGCGCATAGGCCGGGGTAGGGTGGAGCGTCAAAACCCATTTCTTTTTCAGAAGCGTTTGACGAAGGCCCCTCGTGGCGCGGAACAGGCGCGCCTGTTTGCGGGGATCGGCATCGGACAAGGCGCGCGTATTGGACGAAGCCATGATGCGGATCAGGCCGTCCACAGGCCGGGCCGCAGCCGTTTCCAGTTTGCTGACCGTGTCGAAATGATGCGGTTTGCCGTGCCGGAAAAGGGCATCGGTACACGCCTCGGGCGCCATGCGCACAGCCGGATAGACGCCCGCCTTGAGGAGTTCCTCGTGTGCGGCAACGATCAGGGGTTCGGCCTCCGGCGGTCCGTTCAGGGTGACGATTTCCCTGGATTTGGCGCGGATACTGTATCGAACCAGTATCCGGGCATGTTGAATGACGCGCGGATCAATGTGCATGCCCGTATTTAAGCAAAGGGAAGCGCACAGCGCAATATTCATGGCGTCTTTGCACCGCCCCTATTTCAGGGCGTGGACGACGATGCGGTCTCGTTTGTACTCCCGGAAAGGGTTCTTCCCTTGGGACCTCCACTGCTTGACGGCCCGGCCCATCCGGAAGGGAAGGGGTCTCGGGGGCGTTACCACGCGGATATCGGTAAACCCGACATCTCTCAACATCTCCAGAAGAGCCCGGGGATTTGGTGCCCACCAGTTTGTCGGATCGTTGTTGAGCTCGGTTCCGGGATAGAAAGCCATGGCGGGATGACGGAGTCCGATAAGGTCGACCTCTGTCTCTAGGATCAAGCATTTGCCTGTGACGGCGGACACCTTTTCCAGGGCCCGCAACGGATGTCGCACGTGGTAGAGCACTCCCAGAAACAGAACCCAATCAAAAACGCCTTCGGCTTTCGGCGATAGATCCATGACGTCAACCACCTTTGATTCGACGCGGGAGTCGAGCGCTTCATGCGCGAGATCGAATCCGCTCTTCTTCCCCCATGCCTGCCCACTCCAGCAATACGAATCGGTGGCCAGGACTCGTTTTGCGCCGCGCCGTTCCGCCTCGAACGAGAAGAAACCGTCCCAGGCCCCTATGTCGAGGACGGTTTGACCGGACAGATCCCCGGGCAATCCTATGGCGCCCAGCTTGCGAGGGGTATCGTCAATCCCGGGCGTTACGATACCCTGCCCGAGATCGATGGTGTGAAACCAGTCGATCCCGGCGACACGCCTGCGAAGTTCCATTACATCCATCGCGTCTCCCGAAACAACGCCTGAAACGAGGGGAGGACGGCCGTGTCAGCGGTCAACCCCGCTCCAATTCCTTGTCCGACTATTTCTTTGCCCATACGACGCCGTTATTGCGAATGAATAGAGAGTTCTTGATGGTCTTGATGAATGAGGCCGGGGCGGACCCGATGAGCGGGCGCAGGAAACGTATTATGCCGCCCGTTCCCTCTTTCTCCGCGACTTGAAATTGTGCACGAGGAAAGGTGCGGATGGAAGAGAAACCTGCAAGGCGAAGCAGGGGAATGACCAGGGCCGGGGACATGTCATTCTCTGTTGTCCCGTGGGTTTCTCTTGCCCATTGGGAAGCGGGCGAGTCGTGGTGACCTCGTCCGGGTTCAACAACGACGACTTCCCCGCCCGGTCGAAGGGCCCGGTACGTCGCCTGTATGACGGCTTGCGGATGGCCTGCGTGATGGAGGCAATCATATAGGACGGCTACGTCAAACGCCTCGTTGAATGGCATGTTCTCGAAGTCGTGCACCTCGAAATCCGCGCCGGTCTCGCCGAAGGTCCTTCGGGCTAAATCAATTCCTGCCGGGGCGATATCGATTCCGAGCGCCTGGTATCCGGATTTCGAAAACATGGCGGTGGTCCAGCCCGAGCCGCATCCGAGATCAACGAGTCGGCCGGGTGGAGGCGGGATGAGGCCCATGATCTGCCCGATGTCAATGAGATAGGCTCCGCGTTGCTCTGCCGAAAAAGGCTTGTTTTGAGCAAACCGGCGGGCTTCCTCGGTCATGTTCTCAAAATAGTCAATCTCCGCCTGCTTGCTCATGCGTGTAGGTCCTGTCGAATGCCGTTTGTCCATGAGGTGCGTATGTCCAAACCCATACGCCTGGGTTGCCGTTGACCTGCAAGAAGGCTCAACGGGGACCTCCCGGCGGGAGGGCGCGCTCTTGCTCTCTTTCCCATGGGGGGTGGTTTGCGCGCAGATTTGAGTGGTGTATGATCCAGTAGGCCAATGCGATCCAGACCCCGCCGATCAACGTTGCGAACGCCCACATACCCGGACCGACGAGGAAGGTGCTCAATTGTTTTGCACGAAAACGATTGGCGTCGGCGCCGACCCCGGCGGCAAAAGCGATATGGACGATAGCGGCAAGTCCGAAAATTACGAGGTACACGACCGGAATAGCCGCCGCAAACGACAGCGTACTGGATCTCATATCATCCTCCTTCCGCAAACGTTGAACCGAAACAAACGCGTGATATACGCCCGTTGATTCGGACCCTACCATAACGCCCGCCCGCGTGTCACGGGTATGCGGCGGCCGGGGTCCGGACCCGGCGCCGGTCCCCGATACGTTGCGGTTTATTGACGCGGCCCTGCCGTGTTCTGTGGCTGCAATTCAACGGAAAGATCCTTGAGCTTCCACATGGCCCCGGTGTGAGGATCGACAAAGTACCCGATAGGAAGGAAAAAGTTTCCGGCGATATACCAGGGATCGAAGCGCCACTCAATGGCATCGATATGTGGCATGAAACCCTCTTTACTGAAAGTTACCGTGTAGTCTTCCGGGACCAAGTAGCCCGCACCGGCTTTCAATGCCGGGGTTATAAAGGGAGTGGTCCCCGTAAAAACATGCTCGCCGTCCCGGTTTCGGACGACGCCTTCGGCGCCTTGTGGGTCGCTGTCGATGGTAACGTGATAGGCTTTATCACTTACGATGGTCGCGCACCCCGCCGAAAGAACGCACAGGACCATGGTGAACATAGGGAATGTTTTTGGGATAATGCGCATGCGGACCGTCCTGTCATGTAGGGTTCTTGTTGTCGGGTTACGTCTCGCGTTATTGTTCCAGTGTCATGTCCAGAATCACCGGCGCCCAGTACATACCTCGTTTGCGAGCCCGCAACTGGTAGTGGCGTCCCGGTTTGGCCGTGAATTCAATGACCTCGTCGGGTAAGGAGGAAAGCAGAGAATACCGGTCGGTGATTCTCTGCTCAAACTTTTCGCTGTTTCGGACCATGATCCAGCACCTTCCGGATGGCAACTCAACTCGTTGCGGCTGTCGTGAGAACGTGCGCGGAGGCTCGCCGTTAATATTCAGATATCGAACTGTATCTTCCGCTCTTAAAAATGCGGTTCCGCCTGTGATCTCTTCGGAAGGAGTGGGGGGCTCTGTTGTAATTCCTGCGGCGCCGACGCCGAATTCTTTCGCGCCCGCTTCCCGGAGTAAGCGTGCGATCTGATCACGATTATGTGCCGAATAATAGTTTTGATAATCGGTAGATGAAAAAGCATCCAGGAAATGTCGCATGGAAATCCCGCGCATTTCCATGTGGATCGCCAAATATTGTTTTCTGGGTCTTGCGCCTTTCTTGTGCCACATCTGGTTTCGCGACGCTACGTGTGTTAATTCGGTCCATCCGAACGTACACTCCGCGTTGACTTCGGCTCCCTGCTTCAACAGCATGTGTACGATGCGCGGGGTCCCATGTTGCGATGCTATCATCAACGGGGTCTGTCCCAACTTGTTTGTTGCGTTGATATCGGCGCCGCCCGCCAAAAGCAATGAAAAGGTTTCTTCGGCATGCCCTTGCCCGAAGGAGAACCACATCGCGTCGGTGGGTAAGTTGTACATTAGGATAGGGGGTGTTCCTTCGGGAAGCAGGAGGCCTCCCCGCGCGGCATAGTGCAAGGCGGTGCCCAAACAACTCTTTGCATTCACGTCGGCTCCGTGGTCAAGCAGTAACCTGGCGACATCCGCCCGGGCAAATAGCGCCGCTCCCATCAGCGGAGTGAAGCCCTGGCAGGCATCGATCGCGGGATCGTGCACGGGCAAAACCGCTTCGGCCTCAACGGAAGCACCGTGCTCCAGCAGTAATTGAACGACATCCGTATGGCCTTTTTGCGCCGCGCTATGTAAAGCCGTCCAGCCCCATCTATTGATATTCACATCCGCCCCATGGTCAATAAACGCCTTGACGGTGTCCTTGTGGCCTTGTTGTGCCGCATGGAGCAAGGCGGGGAACCCGGTGCCGGGCATGGCGTTGACCTTGTGGCCATCGGACAACAATGCCACGACCGCCTTCGTATCGCCTGTTTGGGCGGCGTCAATCAAACGATGGTGCGCACATCCGGTCAGCAACAACAAGGCGACGATCAGGACGTTTGCGAAAAGAGTCATTTTATTCATTACGCCCGGGTCCTTTCGTATTGTGGGAGGACCAACAAGACCGCGTTCTTAAGCATGGTTATCTCCAATCGTGTGTTCTTATCTGTTTGCCGGCGAACAGGTAGCCGCCGCAGACTTAATGATCACAGCCCGTTTCGTGTGTATCCAAAGCGGTATCGTCAGCCATAGCCTCCAAATTGTAAAGCGCGGGCTCGGTCCGGGTTGTTCGGGCCATCGCATCATCACGGGGCCGTCGGGGCGACTTGATGGGGAAGGGGCCTGGGTACTTTTGACTGGATTCGTGTGGACCACAAAACCCACCAGGCGCCCGGCATCGATGAAATGCCGGGCAAGAGAGGAATCCTCAATTGCCGTTCGAACACCGGAAAGGATGCGACCGCCGAAAAAGCCGCAGAAAGTGATTGATTTGCCCGCGGCTTTCCCGCAAGATATACCCCCGTCTCAAGGAGCGGAATTGGCGTTATGTGCGGTTACGATCAACACGCGCGTCATGAAAAGTTCCAAAATTCTCTGTTCCCTTGTTCTCATTCTTATGGTCGGTTGTGACAGCCCTGTCCCCGTGGGGAGAGGGAAGTCGAAACCCAGCCGGCCCATCACCGTGGTTACCCTGGGCGATAGCAACACGGCAGGCAACCGTCGGACACCGGAGATCAGGTCCTGGCCGACGAGGCTCCGGGAAATGGAACCCACGTGGACCGTCATCAACGAGGCCCGGGGGGGGGGCCAAAGCGGACCACGGAGCACGGAGAGTCAGCCGGGTATTGGATCAGCACAATCCGGATGTCCTGACCATCATGTATGGCGCGATCAACATTTCACAGAAGAATACGGGCACCTATATTTCGGACATGCGGCTGATGATCCAGGAAGCGAAACGCCGGGAGGTAACGGTCGTGATCGGAAACCTCTTGCCCATGAGCGGTGAGCGGGCCCACCTGCAGGGGGACGTGATCCGCCTGAACCAGGACCTGGCCCGTCTGGCCTCCCAGGAGAACGTGATGCTGGTGGATCTCTTCAACGAATTCACGGGTCCTGCGGCTACCGAACGCTTCCCGGACGGACGGCATCCGGATGAGGACGGAACCCAAATGGTTGCCATAGTGATGCGTGAGGCCATCAAAAGGGCGACCCGGTGAAGAGAACTTTCCGAAATTCAGTCGGGATGATTCGGCTTCTCGCCGTATCCGGGGACCCTTGTTCGATTCCGCACGCCTGAGCCTCGCGCGCCCGGCGGTCTGGACCATTACCAGAAAGCCCGCCCGCACATCACGCGTCGCCTCGATGCTCTGGTTGGGGACGTCTGTCATTCTGTGCCGAGTAAAGGCAGGAACACCGTCCTGTGCATCCAAATCCCGCTGATTCCCGCCAAAATTATCAGAATCTGAGCGATGGCCGTCAACCGGTATATCGTACAACGAGTCCACGTAGACAATGAGTCCATCCCTAGTGCCGTCGAAAAGGAAATTAATGAAGCAATGATCAGGTTGATATTTGTTCGCGTGGTCAACACATATGGAGTCTGCCCGTCCATGATGTAGCGGTACATGCTAAACAGCTGAGGGGCCGTAATGAGCATGATAAGAGACATGATGAGTAGCGACATGACCAGGGTTGTGCGGTGCCATCTCTGCTGTCTGAACAAAAGGCCAAAGATTAATCCAGAACCTATAGCTAAACCATATATGGGAGGAGCCGGCGATGATATGACATGGAGCAGTTGATATGAGGTGTATGCGATGCTCAGCAAAAGCAACACGGCTATGTATTCTCGCTTCATCGTGTCACATAGGATGCTTGGTCGCTATTCCGCCCATGCCGGCGAAGCAGCGCCGGCTGGGGCCCCCGGCCATTTCTTCACAGCCGCCGAGGGTTGGCCGCTCTATACGCGTGTGCGCCAGCCTCTTACACGTCGATTGAATCTCTTCCACATACGCTGCGCTATGTAGATCATGGCACATCCTGCAGAACCCATGGCGAGCATTAATAACCCGGCTGATATCGTCATATCATGGAGGCCTATGAGCGACAGTAATGACCCGAGAACCAGGAATAGACCTGAGGCAAACAGGAAGTAGGCCAGAAAATCGCTTTCTGAATATTCACGGAGCAGGACCCCGAACCCGGGCAGCGGTTTCTGCTGTCGTTTGGCCCTGGTTCGCAAGCGAAGATAGTCGATGGTCGGTATAGCTATACCCAGTGCCAGCAGCACAAGTAGAATAAGGGGGATAATGACTGGCCCCGTTCTGAAGATAAAGCCCACCATGGTCATTTCAATGTGCCGCTTCCATTTCTGCTGCGTTACGGCTGTGTCGAACGTAGAAGCACCCCTGAACAAACGCGGGCATGCCTTGATTAATCACATAAAGACCAATGAGCTTGATGCCCGTATTTCTCTTCATGGGGAATGTCTTATGGTCGCGTCAAACGCCTCTCCTATTACTGATGCAGAGCGGTCTCCTACGCTCAGCTCAGCTTCTTTACGGCCTGTAGTCATTGGTTTGAAGACTACTTTTACGTTAACAGCCTCTCCCGGACCAAGAACTACGGCGGAATCTGGTGAAGTAATTTCAAACTCATCGGCGTCCCATGACACATCAAATCTGGCCAGAACCCCAAAATGATCATTCTCAAGCTGATCATCTTTCTGTACATCATCCAGTATCAATGCTGCGGAGAGCGGAAATATTTCACCGGTGCCTTCATCATTGAAAAAAACATAATCAATGCGTCGTTCCGGAAATCCCAGCCGCGGATTCAGGGTGCTGTGTTCGGGGGCTAGATGGTTATCATGAAAAAGTGGATATACATCCGTAAAAACCCCATAGAGCCCCTCCATTTCCGGCCAATCCGGAGCCGAATTAAAATCGCCGGTCAGGAACATTATGCCGCCGCTCCTGGTCTGCTCAACAAAATCGAGAAGATCGGCGATTTGCTCTGTCCGGATATCGCCTGCATCCGGGGGGTTGTGCAGGTGTGTGTTATAAACATCAACGACATTTCCCTCCACGTTGACTTTTGCATGAACCACTTTTCGATAAGCACTGGTTGGCTCTAATGCCCGAAAGTTCGTTTCAAGGATCGGGTAGCGTGAGACAATGGCATTACCATAACGCTGATCTCTCCCCTCTTCATCAACAGAGTCGAAATAGTAGTAGAAGCCAAGAGCGTCTGCAATGGTCATGGCTTGGTTGTCAAGAGTATCACGCTGTATCACCTCTTGCAGGCCAAGGATGTCGATCTCCTCTGCGCGGAACCCTTCGAGCATATAATGTAATCTTCCGGGCCAATCACGTTTATCGAACTCTATATTGTAGGACAAAACCGCCAACTCTTTACTCCGTGCTTCAACAGCGGAGATGGAAAAATGTTCGGGGTGCAAAGTGACCGTACTATCCGAAACATTGGTGATGGTAAATTCAAAGGGACGGGAGGTGGTGTTTATTTGTGTCGGGTCAAATTCGTGTTGCCCGGGTTCGATGCTGAACTGGGCGCGTGCCGTTGCGGCATGCATCAAGAGTCCGGGAACAAAGATGAGATAAAAAGCGGCATTGGTTTTCATGGTATTGAAAGTATGAGCCCATCAAACCCTTTACAGGCCCAAAACACCACCCAAAAACGCTTCTAAGCCCCGTTTATGGCGCTATCGCTTGTGCGTAATACCTTGATGCTCTAAATAACCTGTGGTCCGACCCCGAACGATAATATCATTCAATGACCTGCTGTATTACCGCTTCCATTTGAGCGCCGGCGGTTTGCATGACACTCTTTATAACACCGCCGAAGGGACGGGCCATCAGCTCAGAATTCATGCGGCCGACGTAGGTGTTGCCGTTGCTCTTCTTGTAGAAGGCAACCCGACAAGGCATCAGCGGCGCTACAATGCGCTCGTCATCCAGCAGCAGTATGTCGGCGGAGTAACGGGAAGAGCAGATCTCGACGATCTTCACATCCAGAATATCGTGGCCGTGTCCTGCCAGTATGGACTGCATGTCATGCACGTCGAGTATGCTCCATCCCGCATCGCGAACTTTCTGCTGGAACTGCTCGACGGTCGTGTCGAAGTCATCGAAGCGGGACCGATCCTCCAGCATCATCAGCCTTGGCAGGCTGTAAAAACCGACTACGGCCGTGAGAATCAGACCGAGTACGAATCCACCCAGTCCCGCAATAGCAACCTGTTTTTTCATGATAACCTCCTTTTGGTTTTGTTAGGGGTTGTCTCCATGCTTTGGTTCGCCACGCTATTCGTAATGCGTCCACATCCGAATGACCTTGACGGTCTTGATGTCGGCGAGAACTTGGTAGACAAGGCGATGCTGGATATTGATTCTACGGGAGCAGGCGCCGGCCAGATCTCCGACCAATTTTTCATAGGGGGGCGGATTCTGGTAGGGGTTGCGTTTCATAATGGCCAGGAGTTTCTCTGCTTGTGGCTTAAGACCGGATCGCGACAGTTTCCTGGCGTCTCGCTTAGCCTGTTTGGTGTAGACAAGTTTCCAACTCACCAATCCAATTCCTCATCGCACTTGTCAACAGGAGTCTTCAGCCCTTTTCGAATGGAATCCCGCATGCCGGGAATGCTCGTCAAGTAGAGGGTTTCTTGCACGGCTCGCCAGTCATCCTCCGACACCAATACAGCGGAGTTCCTCTTGCCCGCAATCTGAACCGGGGTATGAGATTCGGCGACGCTGTCAAGCAGTGTATATAACTGCTTTCGTGCTTCTGTTGCTGTAATGGTCGTCATGGCTTCCTCTATTCGTACGTGATAGCGTACGCCGAGTGATGGGGGATGTCAATACATCATTTTGAGCGGTGTACGCTCGGAGGGCTTGTTCGAATATTCTTCTCTCGCCAAGGCGCCAAGATCGCAAAGAAATTCCTCAATCGGGAAGACCATTGACTGTTCGCGTAATTCCGTCCTTCATCAACGCCGCGCCGAAGTTCAGCAGGTACCCGAGTTTCATGAGCGTCGACGATTTCCTTGCCTATACCGTTTTCATCCATCTTTGCGATCTCTGCGCCTTTGTGAGATCATCCCTGGCCTTTGAGCGGGTGGCTCGGGCGCGCTATCAAGCGTCACCTGGAGCCACTGGTTGGTGATTCGTCCGCTCTTGGTTCCCCTCGGCGTCGGGGTCGGTATCGGAATCGGGATCGCCCCCCACGATGTATTGTGCTTGGTCCTCGTTAACCGCGTAGCCTCGTTGCCCGAGTTTCGTCAGCATCGCCACGATGCGGTCCAGCAAGGCTTTGCGGTTCGCGTTCTCCTCCTCC
>SLKG01000058.1 GCA_007134735.1 Kiritimatiellia bacterium | reverse complement strand
CGCTCTTGATTTCCTCATCGTCCACGATGCGGCCCTGTTCCATGTCCACGAGGAACATGCGGCCCGGCTCCAACCGCCCTTTTAGTGCGATGTTGGCCGGATCGACTTCGATGACCCCGGTTTCCGAGGCCATGACGACAAATCCGTCCTTGGTCACCAGGTAACGGGACGGACGCAGGCCGTTCCGGTCAAGCACGGCGCCGATGCAGGAACCATCGGTAAATGGAATCGAGGCCGGACCGTCCCACGGTTCCATCAACGACTCATGATATTCGTAGAAGGCCTTCTTCTCATCGCTCATGGTTTCGTGATTCTGCCACGCCTCGGGGATGAGCATCATGACCGCGTGGGGCAGGGAGCGGCCGCTATGATACAGCAGTTCAAGCGCGTTATCGATGGCGGCGGAATCGCTGGCCTCCGGCGTAATGATGGGGAACAGTTTTTCCATGTCATCGCCGAACCGGTCCGATTGAAACAGGTACTGTCGGGCATTCATCCAGTTCGTGTTGCCGCGAAGCGTGTTGATCTCCCCATTGTGGCACAGGTAACGAAACGGCTGGGCCAGGTCCCAGGTGGGAAAGGTATTGGTGCTGTAGCGTTGATGGACAAGAGCCAGCCCGCTGGCCATGTCCTGGTCCGCCAGATCTTCATAAAACGGCTTGATCTGGTCCGCGAGCAGAAGCCCCTTGTACACAAAAGTTTTGCAGGAAAGGCTCGGGATGTAGAACTGGTTCATGTCGCGAATGCCGGACTCGCGCACGGCCCGTTCCATGATCTTCCGGATGACATAGAGCTTCCGCTCGAAATGCGCCGAGTCCCGGATACCCCGGCCGCGTCCGATGAAGACCTGTTGAATGACGGGCTCCGCCGCACGGGCGATATCACCCAGATACTCGTTGTGAACAGGCAGCGTGCGCCAGCCCAGCAACTCCTGTTCTTCCTCGCGAATCACTCGTTCAAAGAGATCCCGGCAGAATGCCCGTTCTTCCTTGTGGCGCGGGAGAAATACCAGGCCGGTACCGTAATCCTGTTCGTCGCCGATCCGAATGCCCTCGGCCTCGCCGGCTTTTTTCATGAACGCGTGCGGCATTTGCAACAGGATCCCCGCGCCGTCCCCCGTTTTTTCGTCACATCCACAGGCGCCCCGATGGGTGAGGTTCACCAGGATTTCAAGGGCTTTGTCGACGATATCGTGGGATTGGGCGCCCTTCAGATTGCACACAAAACCAACACCGCAGGCATCATGTTCCCACCGCGGGTCGTACAGACCCCGGGCCTCCGGGTAACCAGGTTTTCCGTGCGGATGCTGCCGTTTCATATTTGTCATATGGTGTTTTTCCACGTCGATTAAATGGCCGGGGCATACTATCGAACAGTTGCCGGACAATGCAATCATCCGGTGCAAAAAATCAAGGGCGCGTTAACGGAAGCAATCGGATGACCGTTACGTCGCAAAGGCGGCCGCGGACACTCCCATCGTCCCCGGTCAGGGTGCTCTCCGGGAGGGTCCGCGGCCTGGCATACGGGGCATGCATGCCCCGTGCCGGGAGGTCCTCTGCTGCTGCGGGCTTTTCCCCCGCATCGGGTTTAGAACGAATAGTATATACCCATGCCGCCGTAGATATCCCGAACAATCGATTCGCTCGGGAGAACTTCCGAGTCCAGGGAGCCGACGTGATGGACAAAGGCTTGTACCAGCAAGTCCTCCGTCCACCCAAATCCGACGTTCAATCCGACCTGGTAGTCATGCCATCCGGCCTTTTCGCCGGCGGTGGCTTCCTTGGCGCCGTATCCCACGGAACCGCTCACATCCAGCGTCAGTTTTTGAGTGAGGGGCCATGCATACACTCCGGTCAGCAGGGCGTAGGTCCCTTCGCTGGTGGATAGATCCTGGTAGACCGACAGGTCCACTTCGAATCCGTAAGGTAGCTCCATGGCGACGCGCACATAGACGTCACGATCCGCCTTCACGGGTTCATACACGACATCCCGTTCGCCGTTATCCCCGTTCCCGATTCGCTCGATTTGCGCAGGATAGGTATATTCAACGTATCCCAGTGTCACGCTGACCGGATTCAGGTCGAGCGTATAGGAGACATCGAAATCGATTTCCGAAAACTCGCCTTTCTCGAAATCACCATCGTTGTCCCCGATATCGAAATTGGCCCAGACCTCAAGGGCCAGGCCGCTGTCGTGCTCCACCGCAAAAGACGGTTGCACCACGGCGTCCTTATTGACGGTAATGCCCCGCCAGACATAGGACGACAGCGCGTCGGCGCCCACGGTAACATCCGCCGCCTGCACCGGGGCGGACAGGGTCCACGCCGCGACGCAGAGGGCGCCGGCCATCATCAGGGTGTTCATTCTGTAGTTCATCATGTCCATTTCTCCTTGGGTTGGTTTTTCTTCGCGATCGTCATTATGACGACCTTCGACTATGACGTGACAGGTTGAGTATGTTGTCAACTTGGGGGCGGGTCGGATGGCCCCGCTCCCGGTTCAATCGCCGATCGCCTCCGTTCCTTTTTCACCCGTGCGAATGCGAATGCATTCCGCCAGGTCCAGGATGAAAATCTTTCCATCCCCGATGTTTCCCGTCCGGGCGCCCTTGATGATGGCCTGCACGGTGGGTTCCACGAAGGACTCATTCACGGCGATCTCCAGGCGAACCTTCTTGAGCAGGTTCACCTCGATTTCGGATCCCCGGTAGGATTCGTGATACCCCTTCTGCCGGCCGCAACCGAGGGCATTCTGCACGGATATACGGTATACTTCATTTTCGAACAATGCCTGTTTCACCGGATTCAGGCGTTCCGGCTGTATGTAAGCGATAATCAGTTTCATGGTCTTTCCCCTTTCTTATTCGAGTGGTGTTATTGCGTGGTGTAGATTTCGAAACCGCTATAGGCCTCCATGCCGTGTTCCCCGATATCGAGGCCGCGTATTTCCTCGTCCCGGCCGACACGAATGCCGAGCGTTCGCCTCACCACGAAGAACAGCAGGAATGAAGCGGTAAAACAGACGACCCCGTAGGCGCCGACGCCCAGCAACTGAGTGACGAAGCCGTGTTCGGCGCTGAAAAGGGCGACCGCCAGTGTGCCCCAGATGCCGCAGACCAGGTGAACCGAAATGGCGCCGACCGGATCGTCGAGTCTCAATCGGTCCAGGCCAATCACGGATATCACGACCAGCAATCCTGCGATGAACCCGATGGCGACCGCACCGGATACGCCGACCACGTCGGCGCCGGCGGTGATTCCGACCAGGCCCGCCAACGAGCCGTTGAGCGCCATGGTCAGGTCCGGCTTCTTCTGGATGATCCAGGACAGCAGGATGGCGCCCATGACGCCGGCCGCCGCCGCCAGTGCCGTAGTCACAAAGACATAGGATACTTCCGCCGGATCACCCGAAAGCACCGACCCGCCGTTGAAGCCGAACCATCCCAGCCACAGGAGAAATACACCGATGGTTGCCAACGGCATGCTGTGGCCCATAATGGGCTTGATGGTGCCGTTCACGTATTTACCGATCCGGGGACCGAGCTGAAGCACGCCCGCCAGGGCGGCCCATCCGCCCACGGAGTGGACGAGCGTGGAACCCGCGAAATCGTGGAAACCCATCTGGTCAAGCCAGCCTCCACCCCATTGCCAACTGCCCACCCACGGATAGACAAATGCGACGTAGAGCGTGGTGATGATCAGGAAGCTGTGCAGCTTGATGCGTTCCGCTACCGCTCCCGATACAATCGTCGCGGCAGTCGCGGCGAACATCGCCTGGAAAATAAAATCCGTCCAATACGTATAGCCGCCATCCGCGTATTCAATGAGACCCGCAAGACCTTCCGGGCTGGAAACACCGAATCCGCCGAAACCGAACCATTGCCCCCATGAGAAATCGCCCGGATACATCAGGTTAAATCCCACGGCCGCATAGGTCAGCAATCCGATTGCGATAATCGACGTATTCTTGAACAGAATGTTGACCGTGTTCTTGGCACGGGTCAGCCCGGCCTCCAATGAAGCGAATCCAAGATGCATGATGAACACCAGAAAAGTCGCCACCAGCATCCAGATATTATTCGCCGTAAACAAGGCGTCCATGGCCGTTACCTCCGAGGCTTCCGCCCCAACAGCCCATCCCCCCACCAGGAACGCCAACAATGCTCCGACACGCGAACCCGTCTTCATGTCTCCTTACTCCTCTCTTGAATCGCGATACACACCATGTGAATCGACGGGTATGGTACCAGCAATCTTCGTGCCAAGAGGGAGGGTGAAAGTGGGCCTGTCGTTGTAACCATTTATAAATCAGAAAGATAAAAATATATTTAAAT
>SLKG01000089.1 GCA_007134735.1 Kiritimatiellia bacterium | reverse complement strand
GGGGCTTTCTGCGTAATTTCATCTTCGTGGCGGGCTTGATCGGCGGTCTGCTCGGTCTGTTCCTCCTGTTCAAGCGGGCCTACGAAACCATCCTGCGCTGGTGTTTGGATCACAAGGCGATATTTCTCTCGATTCCGGCGATCCTGATCCTGGTCGGCCTGTCGGTGTGGCTGGGTTTCGATCGTGTGTTCGGATTTATCCCGGCCGCTTATGGAAGACTCGGAGGCGAGCCGCAGACAATCCGGGTTTCCAGGCCTTGGAGCTTTTTGGCGCATGAATTTCCAGGCCTTGGAAGGGAATTCATACCGGCTTTGGACGAGGGTTCGTTCCTTTGGATGCCGACGACGATGCCGCACGCGTCGATCGGGGAAGTGCTTGACGTGATGAAGAAACAGGACATGGCCTTCGCCGCCATTCCTGAGGTGGACACGGTGGTGGGTAAACTGGGCCGGGCCGAAAGCGCCCTCGATCCGGCACCGATCTCCATGATCGAGACCGTGATTCTCTACCAGCCCGAGTACAAGACCGATGCCGCGGGCCGGCGCATCAACTTCAGGTATGATCGGCGCGCGGGCGAATTCGTTCGGGACGAGGATGGCGCGTTGATCCCCGATTCGCGAGGCCGCCCGTATCGTCAATGGCGCGATCATATTCAATCGCCTGACGACATCTGGGCCGAGATTGTTCGCGCCGGTGAGATTCGCGGGACGACCTCCGCGCCGAAATTACAGCCGATCGAAACCCGCCTGGTCATGTTACAGACCGGCATGCGCGCGTCCATGGGGGTCAAGGTGCGCGCGCCGGATCTGGACACGCTGGATCGTGCGGCGGTGGAGATCGAACGGCAACTACGCCAGGTACCGGGGATCGTGCCGGGCAGTGTGAACGCCGACCGCGTGGTGGGAAAACCGTATCTGGAGATCAACATCGACCGTGAGCGCATCGGCCGATACGGTCTCAACATCACGGATGTGCAGGACGTAATTCAGACCGCGATCGGCGGGCGGACGATTACGACCACCGTGGAAGGGCGGGAACGCTATCCGGTCCGGGTCCGTTATCCGCGCGAGTTGCGCAACACGATTGATGACTTGGAACGGGTGCTTGTGCCCGCGATGGACGGGAGCCGGATTCCGCTGATGCAGGTGGCGGACGTGGAATATGTGCGCGGGCCGCAGATGATCAAGAGCGAGGATACCTTCCTTGTCGCGTACGTCACGTTCGGCGCCGAGACGGGGATCGCGGAGGTGGATATCGTGGAGCGGGCGCGCGACTACCTGGCGCATCAGATTGAAACGGGGGGGCTAAACGTGCCGGCGGGAGTCAGCTACACGTTTGCGGGCGCCTACGAGCATCAGGTCCGCGCCATGGCGACGCTGATGGTGATTGTTCCCGTCGCGCTTTTCATCATCTTCATCATTCTCTATTTCCAGTTCCGGTCCGCGTCCACGTCGCTCATCGTGTTCAGCGGCGTGATCGTGGCGTGGGCGGGCGGTTTCGTGATGATCTGGCTGTACGGCCAGGACTGGTTCGGCAACTTCCACGTGTTCGGGGTGAACATGCGCGACCTGTTCCAGTTGCACGCCATCAACTTGAGCGTGGCGGTATGGGTCGGATTCCTGGCGCTCTTCGGCATTGCCGTGGACGACGGCGTGGTGATCGCGACCTATCTGAAGCAGAGTTTCGAGAAGCGCCGCACGAAATCGATCGAGGAAATCCGGGAGGCGACCGTGGCGGCGGGGTTGCGGCGCGTGCGGCCGTGCCTGATGACGTCCGCGACGACGATCCTGGCGTTGTTGCCGGTGCTGACGTCCACGGGGCGCGGCGCCGACATCATGATTCCCATGGCGATTCCGAGCGTCGGCGGGTTGAGCCTGGTATTGATTACCATGTTCACCGTTCCGGTCCTCTTCTGCGCCGTCCAGGAATGGCGGTTCAAGGCGACCGGGGAAACCGCAGGGGATGAATCCACGACGACAGGACATTGAAATATCAACAAGGGAGAAAGACGATGAGTCAGTCAGAGGCACAAAGCGGAAACCCGACGATCATCCTGCCCGGTGAAAAGGAGTCGTTCGATTTCGGGGGGTTGGGTGTGAACTGGAAGATTGATGGGCCTGAGACCGGGAAGCGTTTTTCGGTGGTTCATCATCCCATGGCTCCGCGGGCGTTGGCGGCTCCATTGCACTATCATCACAATGAGGATGAGTATTCCTATGTATTGAAGGGAAC
The DNA here is from genome assembly GCA_007134735.1 of Kiritimatiellia bacterium. Lineage (GTDB taxonomy): Bacteria > Verrucomicrobiota > Kiritimatiellia > SLAD01 > SLAD01 > SLKG01. Next base: position 2,185 of record SLKG01000089.1, on the reverse strand, counting down.
GCTGGGCGCCCTGCTCGGGGATGCGGTGGTGGAGGCCGGGCCCGGGACCTGGGTATTCAAGCCCCGTGAACAGTGGCACACCTTCTGGAATGCCGGCGACACGCCTTGCGAGATCATCGAGGTCATCTCACCGGCCGGCTTCGAAAACTTCTTCCGGGAGGTGGCCGAGGCCTGGGGTGACCTGGAGCGCTTCGTGGAGATCAACAGGAAATACGCACTCGATATGGATTTCGAGAGCGTTCCGGGATTATGCGAACGATTCGGCCTGACGTTTCCGAAATTGTAAAGGCGGAAGCGGCGTGGGGACAGGTACCGGTGCCTATAGTCGCCTGCCTCGGGGAGCATACGAAAAGCGCCTTTCTCAATCAATGCCAATTGGAAATCGTGAAGACGCAGAATTGACCACGGAGTAAGACAGAGGCACGGAGAAGAATGGACGGGTGGACTGTTGGACGGTCCCCATCTTCGTCGTAAGCTTCGTCGTGATCTTCGTCCCCACACATAGTCGCCTGCCCTTAGTCTCCACTCTTAGTCGATTACCCTTAGTCGATCCGCTTAGTCGACCGATCGTGCGCCGTTGCGATTCAGCCGTTGGACTAAGTGTGGGGACGAAGGGTAGGAATGACAGGCGGGGAGGGGACAGGTACTCCAGCGGGATGATTTTTTTTGAATAAATATTTTGACACGGCCATAAACTTGCTGTAAACATGCATAAATCGATAGGAATAGTAGGGTTTATAAGAGAAGTCGTATGAAATTCGATATCCACAGGATGACAACCGGGCCCGGCCGCCGTGCGGCCATGGGTATGTGTTGTTGCGCCCGGCATTGTCCGGAAGGAGGGCCTATGCGGTACTGTTGATTATCGGAAGAAAGAACAACATTTACGCAGATGCCGCAAACCGGACAGCCGATTTGCGGTTTTTTTATGTCTGAATACGAATTGGTTTAATGCAAACAAACGATAACAAAGGAAATCAAATGAACAGGAATAACAGAACGAAATTGAGATTAGTACTAGCCTTGATTGGTTTGACCTGGGCGGGACAGGTACTGGGTGCGCCGCCGTTCATCAACCTGCAAGGTGTGGGTGGGGCGGGGTTTAATCCGTTGGCCTATACGGCGGGCCGTCCCGATGAGGAGTCCTTTTACAGCAAACCTCAATTCGGGGCCTGGTATGTGCATCTGGGCGATGTCCATGTGGATTGGACCACCATCGGCGTAGCCGGGACGCTCTTCGATCGGTTGGAATGGTCCTATGGTTACGAAGCGATCGGGACGCCGGGCGACAAGAACATCAGAAAATCAAACATAGGCGCCAAGATCAACCTGATCCCGGAGAACCTGGGCGGGCAGGAATATATTCCGGCGGTCTCCGTGGGCGCCATTTGGAAGAACACCTCCCATTTGCCGGAGGAAACGGATGAGGACGCCATTGATTATTACCTGGTGGCCACCAAGCTGATTACGCAATTACCCCGGCCTGTTCTGCTCACTGCCGGCGTATTGAACACCAAGGAACAGGTGACGGGCGTTTTCGGCTACAACGACAACTCCGACACGACCGCCTTTGCCCACGTGGCCGTTCTGCCACTTGCCCGTCTGGCGATCGGTGCGGAATACAAGCAGGGCGCAACGTACGGCGACTTCAAGAATGCGGATTACTGGAATGTGCATGCGGTCTGGCTGGCCAATGAGCACCTGTCCCTGATCGGCACGTATGTGAATGCCGGAAACGAGAAATCGGAATCCCGGGCCGGGCTGGGTGAAGGCGTTGCCTTAAGCGTGCAATACACATTCTAAAGACCAAACAACCATAAAGGAGAATACACAATGGCAAGTCAGATATTCAGAAGTGATGTTCAGTGGACGGGTCTTGGCGTCTCAAGCGACGCCGTGAGCGGAACGCATACCGTGCGCATTGACGAACCCCCCGAATTGGGCGGAGAGAACACCGGGCCGAACCCGGTTGAACTGGTACTATCGGCGCTGGGCGGGTGCCTGGTGGTGCTTTTGGCTGCGTTCGCGCCGCACCACGGGGTGGAACTGAAGGGGGCGTCGGTATCGGTCGAGGGAGATCTCGATCCGGACGGATTCCTGGGCCGGGCTGATGTTCGGCCGGGTTTCTCCGAAATCCGCTATCACCTTCATGTCGAGTCGCCCTCTCCCGAAGAAAAAGTCCAGG
>SLKG01000139.1 GCA_007134735.1 Kiritimatiellia bacterium | reverse complement strand
GCCTGAAAACCGGGGAGAGCGGATTGTCGATGCGGACTCGTATAAGAATATCGTTGGACCGTGACTGGGAATTTATCCGGCGGCGCGCTTCGCGCCGCTGGATCAACGGTATCGCAACGGACCGCGACGTGGATCTTCCGCACTGTTGGAACGACCAGGATGCGTTCCGGGAGGGCGTGATGTACTATCGCGGATGGGGCAGTTACCGGAGGCGTTTTCGGCTGGATGGAATAGAGCCGGTCGATTCAAAAGCCGTTCGCTGGCGCCTGGTAGCGGAAGGCTTTTACGGCACGGGCGACGTCTGGTTGAATGGGCGACGCCTGGGCCGCATGGACGGTCAATACCTGGGTTTTGAGTTCGACGTTACCGGGTCGTTGAACGTCCGGGACGAAAACCGGATTGGAATCCGGCTTACCAATCGCTGCCGATCATCCGTGTTGCCGGGAACCCGGAAGCCCGACTTTATTCTGTACGGAGGCTTGTCGGGGAGAATGTGGTTGGAGCGTGTACCGGCCACACGAATCGACCTCGCGGCCACACGAATCGACTGCGAAATACGCGCACCGGCGTCCCTTGAGGCCGGGGACGAAAACCGGAGCGGTTCTACGGATAAACCCTCGGAAGAAGGAAGTCCCGCGTGTAACGCCATGGTCGTTATTGCAAGCGGTGTGGCGGGGCCCGAAGCCGGCGGGTGCCGGTTATCCTGGACGATACGGGATGACCAGGGGCGTTCGGTGGCCGAATCCCTTCCGGCGGACGGGAAGGGCGCCGGAAGGGATGCGCGCATCGAGATGACCGCCGTCCGGCTTTGGGATGTGAACGATCCCCACCTGTACACGGCACAGGGTACGCTTACGCAAGACGGCGTGGTGGTGGATGACGTATCGATTCGATTCGGATTGCGCCGGGCTGAATTCCAGCCCGATGAGGGTTTCTTCCTCAACGGCCGGCGGGTACCCCTTCGGGGGTGCAACCGGCATGAAAGCATGCCCGGTTTTGGCCGGGCCTTACCGTTGTGGTTGCACCGTGAAGATGCCGTGCGAATCAAAGACATGGGCCTGAACTTCGTCCGCCTGTCGCACTATCCTCAACATCCCGCCTTTCTCGATGCCTGTGACGAGTTGGGCCTTCTGGTCTATGCGGAAATTGCGAGCTGGAAGAGTGTGCGTGGCGGAGCCTGGTTGCGCCGGGCGTGCCGTCAAATGCAGGGTATGATTCTGCGCGATCGCCACCATCCGTCCATCATTCTCTGGGGCATGGGCAACGAATCCCGGCACCGGGGCGCCTATCGCCGGTTGTACGCCCTGTGTAAAAAGCTCGATCCGGCGCGGCCGGTTACCTATGCGGAAAATCACCTTTACCGCGCGCGCCGCATCGGCACGGTGGGTTTGCCCGATGTATGGGGGACCAACTACGAATTTGAGGCCATGGCGGAAGGCCGGGATGCCAGCCGTCAGCGCTGTGTGGTCGTCAGCGAATGCTCTGATTGTCCGGATACCCAACGGGGCCGACCGGACGCGGAGAGCCAACAGCTGGAGACCCTTCGCCGGGACTTGGAAATCGTGGAGAAGGAAGCCTTTGTCGCGGGCTTTGCATTGTGGAGCTACAACGATTATGCCACGCGGCGACGGGGTCGCTACCGGTACCATTCCGGTATCCTCGATGCCTGGCGCATACCGAAGAAATCGGCGGCCTGGCTGGCCGAACGGTATGGGAACCCCGCCGTCGCGGAATCCCTCACGGCCGATCAAGACAAGGCTTCCCGGCCTGTGGCGATCATCCTCAAGCCGGAACGCGGGCGGCTCAGCGCGGAGGAACGGGAAACGCTGGGTGTGTATGTGAACGTGATCGATGAGCACGGCCGTATTTCCACATGGCAGGGGAAGGCGGCCGTCGAGATCGAAGGCCCTGTGCGTTTGCGTAGCTATACCGCGGAGGCCGACGTATGGGTGGCGGACGGGATCGGACGGCTGTTTGTGACGTCAACCGGCGAATCCGGACGGATCCACTTGACGGTGTCGAGTCCGGGCCTGATCGCGGGAACCGCGGCCCTGGCGGCTGAATGAGCCGCATATGATGTCCCCGGCCGGATGGTTTTACGAAGCGGTTATCATGGCGGTGACGGCTTCGAAGACGGATTCGGGCGTCAGCGTTACCATGCAGGTCTTGTGGGCGCATCCGCGCCGGTAACAGCGGCAGGCTTCCTGGAAGTGGACCGGGCCGCAGCCGGGATTGAAGGAAAGAACATGGTTCCAATCGCCCCGCGGAGTATCGGGAAAGCGCCGTGACGCATCGTAGGGGGCATACCGGCCCCAGTTGGTCGGTCCGAATAACGAAACCGTCTTGTTCCGGGCATCGTCTCCGATGGACCCTGCCATATGCATCGGACCCGTATCGTTCCCAACCGTTACCCGGGGTACATTGGAGTAGCGCAGAAAATGCGCGTCTCGCTGAAGTTGCAGGCCGGGGGGCAGATCGTGGTTGGTGACCAGGTTGATGCACGTTTCATGGTTCACCACACCGTCCTGGATGAAGCGCTCGATCACCCCCCGGTCGTAGTGGCCGTCCGCCTTGAAGGCACGGGCGCCCATAAGCACCACGCGATGTCCGGCGGCAACCAGCAATCGGGCCAGTTCCCGGAAATGCTCCGCCGGCCAGCGCTTGGTGTCCCGACTGGCGCCGAGATTGAGGGCGATGACGGTTCCGGAGTGAAGATCATGCGCGGCAATGACCTTTTCGCTTTCTTCCACGGCCTGGTCGGGAAGCTTCATTCGGAATGAATATACGCGTTCGGTCGCCCCCAGATGCTCAGCGAAGCACAGGAGTTCCTCGACGCGATGACGGCCGGCCGGCAATCGCGGAAAAGTTTCCGCGAAGGGCGAATAGAGTGCGCACAGACCTTTTCCGTCGCGGAGGCGCGGCCGTATCCGCCGCCCGCCACGCCATGTCAGAATCAAACCGGCCTGGTCATTACCGGCCATGTCAACGACGGTATCGGCCTTTTGTTCGGATAAACGCCGGCGCACATCCCTCCAGGAGGATCGCCCCCCCAGAACCAGGATTTCGTCGGCGAGCACATTTTTCTGGGGTACCGCCAGCGGGGCCTGCTTGCTCTTGACCACAAGGGTGATGTGGGTGTCCGGGAATGCCTTTCGAATGGAATGCAACGCCGGAAGAAGAAAAAGAAAATCACCGATGGCCTTGGGATAAATAACAGCCAAGCGCTTTATTGGAGGGGTATCGGTCATCACCGGGATGTGTAGCATGTCCGTATGGGGGCGTAAAGGCATAAGGCCTGGACCTCGGTTTTCAGCCTTGCCCGGGCGGTTGGCCGGACATACCCTTGGCGCATGGTGATGATGACCGATTCCGAACTGTCGGCCGTGCTTGCGCGTTTCCCCGATCTGCGCATGGGGGTACTGGGCGATTTCGCACTGGATTGTTATTGGGATATGGATGAGTCCGCATCGGTGCCGTCCCTGGAAACCGGCAAACCGACGCGGCCGGTTTCGCGGCAGCGCTATGCGGGCGGCGGGGCGGCCAATGTGGCGGCCAACCTGGCGGGGCTTGGATGCCGGAAGGTGTCCGCGTTCGGGGTGGTCGGCGAGGATCCTTTGGGCGCCGAACTGCTACGGATGCTGAATACGTTTGGCGTCGAGTGCCGCGGTGTGCAAAAGCAGGAGCAGGACTGGGACACCATCGCTTATGTTAAACCGCATCGGGACATGGTTGAGCAGAACCGGATCGATTTCGGCGATTTTAACCGGATCCACGACGAAACCGCCGATCGCATGATCTCCTGCCTGGAGCCGGTCCTGCCGGACCTGGATGCGTTGGTTATCAATGTTCAGGCGCGGTCGGGTATTCACAGCCCGAGGCTTCGTCAACGGTTGTCCGCCCTGATCGAGTCCCGGCCGGAAGGAATATTTGTCGTGGACAGCCGCGAGCCCGGAATGTTGTATGAGGGGTGCGCTTTGAAGATCAACGACCGTGAGGCCATGCGGGTCTGTGGGTTGTCCCCGGTTCCCGATGCCGGATCATCGCGTGAAAGCACCCTCGTAGCGGCGGAAAGAATGTATGCGGAACGGGGCCGTCCGGTTTTCATCACGCGGGGTGCGGAAGGCATGGTGGTCTGTGATGGGGAAGGGGTTTCGGAAATACCTCCGATTGTTCTGGAGGGGGAAGTGGACCCCACGGGAGCCGGCGATGGGGCGCTCGCCGGGATCGCGGCGGCGCTGGCATCCGGCAGTGCGCCGGTCCAGGCGGCCGTGATCGGGACCTTGGCGGCCGCGGTCTGTGTTCGGCAGCTCCGCCGGACGGGAGTGGCGACCCCTGAATCCATGAGGGGTATGCTGGAATACGCCGACGATTTTTTCCGCCGCAGAGGTAAAAAAGGCGATGAATGATAAAGGATACACACACTGCCTGTGTCCGGCGGGTGAATAACGTGTGTGCGGAGGGTGATCCATGTTGAACCGGTTATCCATGTTACGACTTCGGGACAAGACCCCACTGGCGCAGGGCGATCACCGGGCCCTGTATGCGGTGGAGTCCGATCCGACCCTGGTAGTGAAAGTCATCCGTGCAACCCCGGCGCCTCCCCGCAATCCGGTGAAGCGGCTGAAACGAATATGTCATCGCGTATTCCCTCTTTCACAAGATCGTTCCTTGTTGCGGGAGTATGCCGCCTACATGCGCCTCAAGAGGGCACAACTCGAAAGAACCGATGAGCCGCCGGTGGCGGATTGGGCCGGCCCGGTTGCGACCGACATCGGCCTGGGCATGCTGTATGAGAAAATCGGCCCCGAAGACGGAACGATCGGACCTTCGGTAAGCGCCTTGGCGCGATCCGGGAAGCTTCCGGAATACCTGCCCCTGCTCAATGATTTTGTCCGGCGTCTGTTTGAATGGGAAATCCGCGCCAACGATGTGAACCGGGGCAATATCGTTCTTGGCACGCGACACGGACGTGAACAGTTCGTTCTGGTGGACGGGTTGGGAGACAGTCACTTTATTCCGGTGCGCACCTGGTTCGGATGGTGGAATGAATATTCATTGAACAAGCGTCTGGCCAAGGTGGCCGCCCGGACGCATTTGACGTGGGATCCGAACGAACGCCGTTTTTTGTTGAAAGATTGACGGCGTGTCTGTTTCGGGCCACAGTCCCGTCGTTTTGGGAGCTCTCGTCATGTTATCTCAGAAAGTGAAACAACTCTATTCCCGCGTTCGCAAACCAAAACCCCGGCGATATATTGACTCCCGCGTAGGGGTGGAAGGTTTTTTTCGAACGCTTAAGGAGCACGACATACACTATGTCGTGCTTCGATGGTTTGAAGATTTTCCAAACATAAAGCGGGGAGAGGACATTGATATGCTCGTCGCCGATGAGGATATCGATCGTGTTTCCGCTCTGTTTACCGGCCGCAAGCGGGACGGAATCCCCTGCGACCTGTACAGTGAAAGCGGCTTGCCCGGAACCCGGTATCGAAAAATCGCGTATTATCCCGTGCATCTGGCGGGGCACTTACTCCGAAACGCGGTCTGCTGGAAGGACGTGTACCGGGTTCCGGATCCCCGTAGTCACCTGCTTTCCATGGCTTTCCATGCGGTGTATCACAAGGGCTATGATTCGGGAATTCCAAGCGCATTCCGGTCCTCGACGGTTAAAGCCGATCACGACTATGAGCGATGGCTTGAACGCCTGGCCGAAGCTTGTGAGATGAGGCTTCCGGAAGAAAGAACCCTGGAAACCCTGGATGCCTGGCTCAAGGACCAGGGATGGCGGCCCGGCCTCGACACGCTGGAAAAGCTTTCGCGAAAGAATGCCTGGATCCGTGATGCCTGGTTTTCTCCCGAGGTGCTGGCCGGTGTCGAGAAACGAATACAGGGGTTGGGTGTATTTCTTCTCCGGGAAAGAGCGGTTTCGCATGTCCGGTTCGTGGAACAGCGTCTGTATGATGAGGGATTTGACATTTTGCATTCCGCACCCGTTGACCCGGCCCGTTGCGCGTATGTAACGCAACATACCCGGGGGGGGAACTGGAAACGGGGGCCCTGGGCTGTCAGCGGAGGGCCGCCGGCTCATGCCATCGCGGTTCTGGATCTGTGTCCCCTCGCACCCGGACAACGCCTTCTTCGCAAGCATCCCGGGTTGACCAACTTGCGCATGTATCAGCTCAAGGAGAGTATACGCGACGGGATCAATAAGAAGGCGTCACGGCATGACCGGTACAATCCGCTGCACTCCTCGGATAATGCCCGCCAGGCGCTTGAGTATCTGGAGATCGTATTCCCGGATTGCCGGGATGCGATCGAAGCCAAAGCCCGGGCCTTGTACGAATCGTTCCAAACACCCTATCCGGTGCTTCGGTCCCTTTCGCGCGGGCAGTCCCGGCGCGCGAAGGTTGAGCTGATTGATTTTCATGGGGTTCCGGCGGTATGCAAGACCTTTCGCACAGGGCGCGAACGGTTCTTGCAACGTGAAATCGAAGCCCGCGAAATCGGCCGGGATTTGCCCTGTATGACAAAAATCCTGGCCGTGGGCACGCGACATCTGGTCATGGAATGGATCGAGGACTGCAAGCAGGATTATTCCCGCCGTGTGCCGCCGTTCGGGTACCGTCTGCTTCCCGCGAAACTGCTTGAGGAGGCCGCACAGATCATTTTGTATTTCCGCCGACGCGGTTACGAATACATAGATTTCACACCCAAGAACCTGTTGCTGACCCGGAAGGGCGAAGTGCGTCTGATTGATTTTGAATATCTTCAAAAAGTGCATGCCGGCATAGACGACACACGGGGATGCTACGCCTGGTATCCTGTTCCTTCCGACTTCAAGGGAGACCTCCCTTCCGGTTATTTGAAAAAGGGCTACCCTTATCGGCGTTGGCGGAGAGACCTCGGATTGCCCCTGTTCTGCACCCGCATCACGGCGCCGTCGGTTGTCATCAGTCTGCTTCGGATGGCGCTCAGCGTGTATTTGGTTCAACGCAACCTGTGGAAACGGGAACGATCGTGAACTTGTCCGTAATCATGGCCACATACAATTCCCCGCGATGGCTGGAAAAGGTGTTGTGGGGATACAGCGTTCAGGATCATCGGGATTTCGAGATCATTATCGCCGACGATGGATCCTCCGACGATACGCGCGCGCTGATCGACCGCATGCGCGAGGAAACCGGCTTGGGCCTTCATCATGTATGGCAGGAAGACAAGGGGTTTCGCAAGTGTCGCATTCTCAACAAGGCCATACTTCGGGCCGGGTCGCCCTACCTGGTCTTCACGGACGGGGACTGTATTCCGCGACGGGATTTTCTCGCCGTGCACGCGACGGAAGCGGAGCCCGGGCGCTATTTGTCGGGAAGCTATAACAAGTTGCCGGCGTCCACCAGCGAGGCCATTACCCGGGAGGACATCCTGTCGCAGCGATGCTTCGATGTGCGATGGCTCAAGGCTCATGGTCTCAAACGCGGTCGCAAGAACAGTAAATTGCGTGCTTCCCATGCGGCGGCCCGGATTCTCAACCGGTTGACGGTGACACGATGCAACTTCAAGGGGTCGAATGGTTCCGCGTGGCGGGACGATGTGTTGCGTATCAACGGGTTTGATGAACGCATGTCCTGGGGCGGGCTGGACCGGGAATTCGGTGTGCGGTTGATCAATGCCGGCGTTCGACCCAAGCATGTGCGGTACAACGCGATCGTCATCCACCTGGATCATCCGCGCGGGTATGCGGATCCGGTCCAGACCAGACAGAACAGGGCGTTACGGAAATACAATGCTCGGCATGGGATTACGCGCACCGACCACGGAATTGTCGCGCCTGATGCGGAGGCGCGTTAGCATCACCCGCCCCTGATTCCCGACTGCAGGCGCCGAATCCGGCCCCGGATTCCGGCCCAGACCGGATGTTTCCGGTAACGGCCTTTTTCCGCATGCCGGATTTGATAGACCCCCGGCACGTCGATGGGGGTGCCGTGGGTTCCCGCCAGCCAGCGGAAGACGCGGTCTTCCCGGCATTTGCACCAGTGACGCGCCGGAGCCTGATGGGGGGGAATCCGGTCACAATACCCGATCGCCCGTGCCACATCGCCCTGAATGATTTGATATTCCCCCTTGGCGCGGTGCAGGGGGTGCGGGCTGAATTCGGAACGGTCGATTTCAAGCAACGACAACGGTTCGTCTTGTCGGAGCATGGATCGCGCGCGGGCCAGGAGCGCGCTGGTATCGGCCAGCAACGTGGTTCGGTGTTCCTGGCGGGGATACAGCAGTACATCGTTACGTTCGCGCAGCTGGTCCGCCAGTGAATCCAGGCAGCCCGCATGAAAAACAACATCGCAGTCGGTCATCCAGATCCAATCCGCCCGGGTATTCAGCGCGGCCCGGTTCCGGCCGATGCCCCGTCTGAATAATTGTTCCCGGGGCAGCGGTTGCCAGTTCCAGCGGACGCGGCCCACCTCATGGCTCCCGATAAAATCGAGCAGTCGTTTCGTTTCGATGTCTTCGTCGGTGTAGAAAACGGTGACCACAACGTCCGATTGGGTCGGAGGATACAGCACGATCGAGCTGAGTTGGTAGATCAACATGTGTGCATAGCGCCAACAGTGACTGACAATCTCCAGGGAGGGCGTTCCGGTGACCTTTGTGCGATGGTCCTTATCCGGCAGCGGCGCGCGAAAAAAGCGGGAGGGCACTACGCCGGTGGCGGCCATGCGAAAGAAACACTCCAGCAGTCCGTTGTACCGGCGTTGCGGGTAAAGTCTGGTGCCTGTCATACTTCTATCTTTCGGTAAGTTCCTGGTACAGCCGAATATGTTTTCGAATGGCTTGGCTGATGTGAAAATCCTGCTGAATGCGCTGTTGCGCGGAAGCGCCCATTTGTCGTCGCCTATCGGGCTCGGCCAACAGGGTGTTCAGCGCCCGTGCCAATGCTTCGTGGTCGCCCGGGGTAACCATCAGGCCATCCCTCCCATGACGGACCAACTCCACGGAACCGCCGCAACGGGTAACCACCACGGGCACTTTCTGGGCCATGGCTTCGATGACCGCCTTTGGCAACCCCTCCCTCCGCAGCGAGGGAAGCACAAACACGTGACAAGCCCCCATCAGGCGCGGGGCATCCTGCCGGGGGCCGATAAAGTGAACACGATCGGCCTGTTGGTCTTTAAGGACGCGCTGAAGCACGCCTTTATCTTTTACCGGGCCGACGAGCAGGTAGTGAACCGGTTTATCGGCGGAAACGTGTGCGGTCGCTTTCAGCAACACATCGATGCCTTTTCGGGGGCGTATGTGGGCCGCGCATCCGATCACGTAGGCGTCCGGGGGGATTCCGAATTCAGCCAGATTCGGCGGGGTCTGATTCAGGTACCAGGAAATATCATGTCCCTTATAGATGGTCGTCAGGCGAGAGGGAGGGATGCGCTTCGACAGCAGGTATTTGCGAACGGCTTCGCATACGCATACGATGCGATCAATACGCGGATTCAGATAGGTCAACCAGGAGGCGGGATTCAGGCGACTGATATTGCCGACGATACCCCGATACGCCACGCATTTGACAGGCAAACCCCGGGCCGCGAAAAGGCCGTTTGACAACGGGCGGTTCAAGAGGCCGTGTATGAGCGTGAAGCCTCCGGACTTCAGATAGCTTCGGATGCGGTGGATGGCCGGCAGATCAATTCTCTTGCGGAGGGTCAACGCATGGGTGGGAATGCCGCCCTGGGTCAGGGCGTCGATATGGCGACTTGAGGGATTGAGCATAACCTCCACATCGATACCGGATTGTTTCAGACCCCGGATAAGTTGGGCATCGGGCAAGTCCAGCATTTCGGCTATGAACATAATACGCATAAGTCACTGCGTGGATGCGGCGGTATCATCGAACCAGACGCCGCAGGGCTTTCTTGATCTTACTAAGTCGAAAAGACGCTGTATCCAAAAATCGGGCGATTCGGAAGCACGCGGTATGCTGTCGGGTTGTGTCATAGTGTTCCAGTGCCGAAGGCATATTCCGGAAGAAACGGTTCAATTCCTTGCCTATTCTTAATTTCCTGAACAACACCGGCCGCGACAGCCGGTAATCGATAAAATGGACCCGGTTTCCGGACAGGAGGAAGTTGGTTGGTTTTGAATCCCTTCGCGTGTAGCCGTGGTTGTATAAGGCCAGCAAGGCTGCCAGCACCTGTTTTTCGTTTCCGGGACCGGCCGGGACGCCTTCCGTGTAATGGTAGACGAACAGGTTGTCCACCACCATTCCATACGACCTTCTTTCGGCGGCCAGGACGGGTTTGGATCCATGTAAACCCAGGCGAATTAATTCGGACATGCTTTGGAACCGGCGAAAGGCCTCGCCGTCCCGGAACAGGGTCAGGATGCGCTCATACCAACTGTCGCTTCGTCCCCGAGGGCGTTTGACAACGAGATCGTCCTCCCCGTAACGAAAACGGGCGACGTAGTTTCTCCGGTCATCCTTGAAGACGCGAACGATATCGATATGGCTTGAAAGAATATCCTCCAGAAGACGACGTGTATACACGTCGTCGTGCGCGGATAAAATGCGGAATCCGTTATGTTCAATCCGGCTGTTTGTTTTCATATCATGCCTCGTCAGGGATTGAACGCCGGATGCAGTTGGTCCCACAACTCGAACAGATCCTGGGGCATGACCTTGGTTTCGCCGATGACCGGCATGAAATTCGTGTCGCCGTTCCAGCGAGGGACAATGTGCAGATGTATGTGGTCCTTGAGCCCGGCTCCCGCTACCGTTCCGAGATTGATGCCGATATTGAATCCGTCGGGTTTCATCCTCTCCTTGAGGATGACAACCGCTTCACGGGTCAGTTTCATCCATGCGTCGGTTTCGTCCGCATTCAGATCCTCCAAGCCGGCCACGTGCCGGTAGGGGGCGACCATGAGGTGGCCGTTATTGTAGGGAAAACGGTTCATTACGATGAATCCCGCCTTGTCCCGTTTGAGCAGGAGATGTTCGCGGTCCTTATCCTCATGGATCATGTCGCAGAGGAAACAGCCGGGTTGTTTCGATTGCAGGATATAGTCCATACGCCAGGGCGCCCAGATATGTTTCATAAGCCGAAGGAATCGAGGTTATGGGTTGATGTCATGAAAATTCTATTCGAAGGTAAACGGTGAATTTGGCATAACTATGGATGGAAACCGGATTGAAGTATAGCGGGTCCGGGGGAGTTATCAAGATCGATGAAGAGACATGCGCGCAGGGCAAAAGGAATCGGGGGCCTGGGCGGCCCGGGTGTGGCGGCGATGGTGTATCTCCTGGGGGCGTGGGCGGCCACGGCACAGATCTTCGAGGTGAAAACCTGGCGTGATCTCTCCGATAACCGGACATCGCGCATGGGCCGGGCGGTCATGAGCGCGGCGCGCAGCCCCTGGGTTCACGCCGAGTCCGCGCATTTCATATATCATTCCGAGTCTTTACAGGAACTGGCGCGGGTGTCGCAGGAATCCGAATTCGCGCATGATTATATCGCGGATTATCTCGGTCTTCGGGAACAGGACCGGAAGGCCCGGATCTTTATTTGTGTCAGCGAGCGGGTCTGGTTTAGAGCGATGGAGATCGGCGGGCGGCGTGAAGACGGGGTCTCCCTGCATGTCGGTAATGAAATCTATGTCTATCGTCCTGATGAACAACGGGAGCCCGGCATGGACGTGGCTCATGAGTTGGTGCATTTCCGGATTCAGCGTGAATTCGGGGATCGTGTGCCGTTGTGGTTGGAGGAGGGTCTGGCCGTCTATCTCGGTTGGAAAACCGCGCGTGCCTACCAGGAAACACTGGGACGATCCGTATACCGGGAAATGCCCGCCCTTGATGAAGCAGATATGCTTGAATGGAACGAAGTATTTCAAAGGCGTCAATACCCCCGGGACCCGGACGCCAACCGGGCTTTTTACCGTCTTGCCTCCCATGCGGTGGAAAGGATGATCGATGTGCTGGGGCGGGAAGCCGTGCCGCGATTATTGACTCTTGTTCGCGATGGACAGGCGGAACTGGAGGCGGTATTGAGAGAGGAATTCGGTGTAAGCAAGGAGGAAATTCATGCCTTATGGCGGGATGCCCGTGCCGATGCGTTACGGAAGCAACGGGCCGAATAGGGCGGGCAAACGCACATCCCGGCGGAAGGCGATGCATCATGGTCACGGATCAAAATATCGGTAATCGGTCAACGTCGTCCGCGGCGGAAGCCCGGATACCCCTGGAGTTTCCGGTCTACCTGATATTCGGGGCCGATGAGTACAGGGTGTCCGAGCGGGGCCGGGCCCTCGTCCATGCGTTGTGTCCGGAATCGGAACAGGCACTGGGCCTGGAAACCATTGACGGGCGTGCGGACAATCAGGATGAGGCCGTGGGGGCCATTGCCCGGTGCCTGGACGCCCTGGACACGGTCGGATTGTTCGGCGGCGGAAAAACAGTATGGATGCGGGATGTCACCTTCCTGGCGCCGGGTGTGACCGGGGCGGCGGTCAAGGAGGCGGTGGGTCGTTTAACGGAACGCATTCGAAAGGGCATGGGCAAAGATGTCCGGTTGGTGATTCAGGCGGATGCGTTGGACAAACGTTCCGCGCTGTATAAGGCCTGCCAGGGAGAAGGGTATGTGGAGGAACATGCGATGCCGCAGCGCGCAGCGGAGGCGGACGACTCCGCGCGTGAACGGGTGCAGGCGATGTTGAGGAAGGCGGATATGCGGATATCGCCGGATGCCCTTGAGCAATTGATTCAAAAGACCGGGCCGGATACGCGAACGATACGATCGGAAGTGGACAAGTTGATCCTGTATGCGGGCGATCGAAAAACGCTGGAGGCGGAAGACGTGCGGGATGTGGTATCCCCGTCACGGGAATCGCCGGCGTGGGATTTGAATGAAGCGCTGGGACGACGCCGATTAAAGCAGGCCCTTATCATTCTTCGCCGGCTGCTATACCAGCGGGAACCCCCGATCGGTTTGATTATTGGAATGGCCCATCATTTCCAAATCCTTCTGATGCTTAAAAACTGTCGTGAACGAGGCTGGCTCTCCGTCGAGGGCACGCATCGTTTCAGCAAGGCTGTCTGGCGCGGGGGCGCCGAGGTGGACCGCTATTGCGAAACCTTTTCACGAGATCCCCGCAAGATGCATCCGTACCGCACGTTGATGCTGTTGGAACAGGCGGCCCATTTTTCCTCGAAGAACCTGATGGAGAACCTGGATGAAATTGTGCGTACACACGAAATGATGGTGCGCTCGGCCATTCCGCAGGAACTGCTGCTGGAAATGCTCGTGGTGCGGATTGCGGGGCCGAAACAGAATCGGCGGAAACCGTAGGCCCTATTCAACGGGTTGGAAAGCAGGGACTACGAAAACGTGAGAGCGAAAAGAGATCGGGAGAACGATCAGGACAAAGATGCAATTGGATTGCATGCCGATATGTGAGATACTGTGGGGTCAGGATCGGCATGGAATGTCAAAATGAAGCGATATTTGTTTGGAATACTTTGCCTTTGGGCCTTTTGGGGCGCCGGGGCGGCGGATGAACGGCCGGAATTGTGGTTTCCCGTGGGGGAACAATTGCTGTATCGGGTCTACTGGGGTGTGGTCCCGGTTGGGACGTCCCGGGCGACGACGGAGTGGGTGGAGCGGGATGGCGAAACGTTGCTGGCCATCCGTTTTGAAACCCGTTCCTACCGTGTATTGGACCCGGTGTACCCGGTGGACGATACGATTGAAAGCCTGATTGATCCGGAAACCTTTCTCCCGGTTCGGCATGAATCGCGTATGAACCAGGGCCGGCGTTCCACGCACGAGATCACCTATTTTGATTACGACCGGCTCATGGCCAAGCAGTATGTATTGCACCGGGATTCCACGAATTATTTTCAGTTGGAACCGGATACCCGTGATCTTGTGAGTTTTATGTATTATATGCGCAAGAAAGCGTTCACGGTGGGCAATAAGACGCAATATCGTGTAATGGCCGATGACAAAACCTATGATTTATGGGTAAATGCCCGTCGTGTGGAGCCGGTGCGTCTTTCCAATTATGGACGCGTCGACAGTGTACGGATAGAGCCGGAAGCGGCCTTTGAAGGATTCCTGGTGCGCAGGGGAGAAGCCACGTTCTGGGTGTCCGAAGATGATCGCCGCATCATAACGCGCATGACCGCCCGGATTCCCGTGGCTCATATACGGATGATATTACGGCGCGTGCGGGGGCCGGGTGATGATTTCTGGGTGCAGGAAGACGATCCCGATGAAGGCGATGAGGATGACGACCTATTCGAAGGGAATTCACGCTCATGAGAATTGATAAGGGCCGGGTAGGCTCTATTCTTGGACAATTCGACCGGCACAACATCCTGGTCGTCGGCGATCTCATGTTGGACCGCTATATTTACGGGAATGTACGGCGTATCTCCCCGGAAGCTCCGGTGCCCGTGGTGGAAGCCGTCCGGGAGAAGACCATGCCGGGCGGGGCGTGCAACGTAGCTTCGAACATACGCGCCCTGCAGGCCATGGCCGGCGTGAGCGGTATAGTGGGCGCCGATGGGGATGCCGGGGAATTGCGCGACCTGTTGGAACAGAGCGGGGTTCGGGTGAAAGGAGTCATGGAGGTTCCCGAAGTCCGAACCACCGTGAAAACCCGGATCATGGCCGATCGCCAACAGGTTATTCGGTTGGATTGGGAATCGCCGCTCACGATGGCCGGCGGAGTGCTCGAATCGCTTCTGGAACGGGTAGCGGATGAGATCGCCGGCGCGACCGGCGTGATCATTGAGGACTACGGCAAGGGAGTGATTTGTCAACCGCTTGTGGATGTCGTGGTGGACGCCGCCGCGAAAGCGGGCATACCCGTGGGATACGATCCCAAGGATGATCCGGAACTGAAGGTGCGGGGTATTACGGTGGCAACACCAAACCGGGCGGAAGCCTACCGGGCGGTCGGGCAACCCGAGCCGGCACAATCGCCGCCGCCCTTGGAGGATGAGTCCCTTTTGAAGGTTAGCGAGGCGTTGCTGAGAAAATGGGATGTGCAGTTTCTGGCCATCACATTGGGTTCGCAGGGCATGTTGATCGTGTCCGAGGGGAAAGAGCCGCATCATATTCCGACCCGGGCAAAAGAAGTTTTTGACGTAAGCGGTGCGGGTGATACGGTGATCGCGGCTTGTCTGCTGGCCCTGGCGGCCGGCGCCGAACCGGCGGAGGCGGCGGAGTTGGCCAATCGTGCGGCCGGTGTGGTGGTGGGAAAAGTAGGGACGGCCACGTGTTCGCGAGAGGAATTGATGAGGAGTTTTTCGTGACCCAGGTAATTGGAGTTATCCCGGCACGCTGGGCATCCGTACGATTTCCGGGTAAAATATTGGCCGACATATCGGGAAAGCCGCTGATACAGTGGGTATGGGAGCGTGCATCACAGGCCCGGAAGCCGGATATTCTTCTTGTTGCGACGGATGATGAACGGATCGCCGAAGCGGTTCGGGCGTTTGGGGGGAAGCCCGTTATGACCCGGCCGGATCATCCGAGCGGGACGGATCGAATCGCCGAGGTGGTACAAGACCTTGAGGGCGATGTGATTATCAATATTCAGGGCGACGAGCCTGTTATCGATCCCGAACTGATCGATGAAGTGGCGGGAGCCCTGGTGGATGATCCGGAGTGGGACATGGCGACGGCCGCGGCGCCCATTCGGGGAGCGTATGAACAGGAATCGCCTTCCGTGGTAAAGGTGGTGTGGGGTGAATACGAGCGCGCGCTCTATTTTTCACGGCGCTCCATCCCGTACGTGCGCGACCCCGGAGAAATGGAGTCGGCCGGCCGGCCGACCCACTGGCGCCACATAGGGTTGTACGGATATCGGCGTCATTTCCTGGAACGGCTGACCCGTGCGCCTGTGTGTCCGCT
>SLKG01000136.1 GCA_007134735.1 Kiritimatiellia bacterium | reverse complement strand
TATTTTATACTTGACTATTATATGTTCATATATCAATCATTCGAGTTAAACCAGATCTTCCAAGTTATGAGTTCAGGCTATCACCACGGACCCAGTCGCATCGTCGCACTCCTGGTACCTGTCCTCGATTGAAATCGCCTTGCACGATGCGGTCAGTTTGTATTTTCATATCTTGCATATACCTTAAAATTGGGAGTTGTAATGAAGGCAATGAATATTCCGCGATTTCTGGGGTTCCTTGGATTCCTTGGCTTTCTGGGATTTCGAACCGGAGACCATCCGCAATGGGCCTATCTCTCGTTTCTTTCCTTTGCGACGTTCCTCGTCTTTCTGCCCCCACGGGATGGATCGGTTTTCCATCCCAAACGTAAATGGGCACTCTTGTCCCTGCTGTCTCTATTCGCTTTGTTTGCTCTGTTTACAGAGAAACCGGATCTGTCCGTTCTTGCTTTTTTCAGCTTCCTGAGTTTTCTTGCCGGCACGGAGCCTTCTGCTAATGAAGCGGGGAATCCGTCTCCGGCTGATTCCACCGGGAAGAACTTCAACGAAAATGGATAACTGAAATCTATACATGCCTCACATTGTTACAGAACCCTGCTTTGGATGCAAAAACACCGTCTGCGTGACGGTTTGCCCCGTGGACGCATTCCGCGAAGATGAGAAACAGCTCTGGATTGACCCCGATGCCTGCATTGATTGCGGCGCCTGTGTCCCCGAATGTCCTGTGGAGGCGATTTATACGGATTTCGATGTTCCGGATAAATGGAAGCATTACATTGAATTGAACGCCGAGAAATCCAAGGGTCTCCCCGTCATTACGGAACAACAGGAGCCCTTGAGTTGACTGAGACGTTTTACATGTATATTCGGCGCGCTGGGCTCGTGATCGCGGGCACACTGCTGATGGGAATCACCGTGCTCCCCTTCGGTTGCGGCGTTCCGCCTCCGCCCGAACCCGAAGCGCCTGCGCCGCCGCCCCCTGCCCCTCCAACGCTTACCCTGCATGACGCCGCACGACAGGGGGCCTTGGCTGAATTACGACGTCACCTGGAGAAAGGCGCCGACCTGAATCTCCGCGACGACTTCGGCTACACGCCCCTTCATGAAGCGGCGTCCGCCGGCCGCAAAGATGCCGCGGAGTGGCTGATCCAGCAAGGCGCCCTGATCGATGCCCGGGACGAAAGCGGTTTTGCACCGATCGATGTCGCCTCCTTAATGGATCACGACCACATCGTGGCCCTCCTCGAACAGCACGGCGCCGCCCCCAGGGAACCCGACATACCGGACGCGGAAGAACTCCCCAAGCTTGAACCGGATATTGAAGAAATCATCGCGGATATCGAGCAGGATATTCCGGAACCGGAACTTCCGGAGGCATGGAAGGAACTTGAATTTCTCACGTGGACCAGTGCGCGCGGCCATGAATTCGAAGCCGTCTTTCTCGAGGTTCAACAGGACGTGGTATATCTCGGGGGACGCGACGGCCGCACCGTGCGCGTGCCCATCACGCAACTGCGGAGCCGGGATCAGATTCGCGCCCGACAACTGGCCATGGCCGACTCTCCGCATACGGCCCGCGCGCCCGCGTATCCGACGCGGGACGCGCAACACCCCCGGATTACCACCGGATTCAGCGCTGATTGCGAACGACTGCTGATCAACGCCATCCGACGCGCCCGTTATGAGGTCCTCGTGGCCATCTATACGATCACCCGCCCGGAAATCGAACAGGCGCTTTCCGCCGCCGCGCGCCGGGGCGTTAAGGTCCAGGTGAAATACGATGACGGACAAATATCGGTCAGCCGCATGCAGGAACTCATTCATCGTATGGAACGCCGGGGCGTCGAAACAATCCCGATCCGAATGTCGGGCCGCTACGCCTCGATGCACCACAAATTCGCCGTGATCGATAACACCCAGGTATTTACGGGATCCTTCAATTTTACCGTCACCGCCGTGGCGCATAGCTATGAAAACTGCGTGTTAATTGAACACGAGCCCGTTGCCCGGGATTTTACGCGGGAATTCAATCGCATACGCAGCCGGTAAATCACGGATGCTGACCGAAATGGTCCAGCCCCGTCGTTTCCGAAAAACCGAACAGCAGATTCATGTTCTGGAGCGCATTGCCCGCCTGTCCCTTGACCAGGTTGTCGATGTGGGAAATGATCCGCAGGCGGTTTGTTCGTTCATCCACGTCCACGATGAGATTGCAATAGTTGGAACCCCGGACGTGATGGGTCCCCACGCCGGAATTCCGATCATACATTCTAACAAAAGGATGATCCGCATGGAAAGACCGGTACGCGTCCAGTACGGCTTCAATCCCGATTCCGTCCCGGAGAGAACCATACAGACAGGATAGAATGCCCCGGCATGCCGGAACCACCTGCGCGGTAAAAGTCACACGGACTTCATCGCCGGACAGGATCGTCAGATTCTTTTCAATTTCCATCACGTGCTGGTGTCCCGTCAGCCGATACGCATTCATGTTGTCGTAGCGTGACGGATAATGAAATGCGGGGCCGGGTTTCTTGCCCGCGCCCGACACGCCCGTCTTGGAGTCACAAATGATGGAATCGATGTCGACCAGTTTTTCCCGAACGGCGGGAGCCAGGCCCAGCAGGCAACTGATGGCGAAACAACCGACATTTCCCACCAATCGCGTATCGGGCGTGATTCGTTCCCGGTTCAATTCCGGAAGCCCGTACACACTTTCCGTCAGCAGATCGGGGGACTTGTGTTCCGGATCCCGTCCGAGCCTCCGGGCATATTCGGCATAGTCTTCCAAATTGTTGAATCGAAAATCCCCGCTGTAGTCGATGACCTTGGCGCCCTTGTCGAGTTCCGCGCCCGCGGCCTGCATGGCCACCCCGTCGGGTGTGGCGAAGAAGACCACATCGGCGGCTTCCTGCGCCCTGGCATCTTCAGGGTCCACGATTTCCATATCGCAGAATCCGTCCAAATGGGGGTACAGATCGCTCATCCGGCGACCCACATCCGTCTTGTCCACAAGACAGGCGATGCCGGCTTCCGGATGCTTCATTAACAATTCCGTAATGCCGACGCCGCCGTATCCTCCTGCCCCTATAACCTTGGCTTTGATCATGGTGGCTACGGTAGTGAGTCGGCGCCGCGATGTCAAAAGGAGAATGGGAAAACGTATGGCGTGTCGGGAATAGGGTGTCGGGGCAAGCTCTATTGTAATCCGATCAGGATCATCTCATGCTCCGGCGGCCCCACCCTACCGTGGGAAGGTAGGGCGCGGGCGCTGCACGCGCCGGACTTTGTGGTGACCCGGAAGAAGAGAACGCAAAGGCGCGAAGGAAGAGTAAGGCGCAAAGGGGATATAGGGGTAAGAGGTGATGGTGGCGGACGGCGTCATGGGATCGGAAGAAGAGAACACAAAGGCGCGAAGCGGACAAAGGCGCAAAGAGGATGTACGGGGTTGGAGTCTATCGATCCGGTCTTTCGCAACCCATGTTCGGGCGGCCCCACCCTACCGTGGGAAGGTAGGGCGCGGGCGCTGCACGCGCCGGGATCTATCCATCAGCCCGACACGCACCACGTTCAATCCTTGAACGGATCGTATACGTCTTCGCCCGCCATGGCGACGCCGATAGGGCGCAGTTCGTGCAGGATACGGATGGTGCCTTCGTGCGCCTTGAGCACGTCCGGCAAACGTCGATAGGCCTGGGGCGCTTCGTCGCAGCCCCCGCCCCGCAGGCAGACACCCTTGCGGCGGACCCAGTCCTCCATGTCTCGCCGCGAGATTTTGCCGCGGCCCACGCGTACGGGCCGGCCGTGCCGCCACTTGACCTTGCCGGCCGCGGCGGTGCGCGACATGACGCGACCGGCACCATGCACGGTGGAGTACAGCGCCTCGCGCGATGCGGTTGAATCCACGCCTTCTATAATGACGGCATGATCTCCCATGCTCCCCCCGACAAATCCTTTCTGACCCGGAAAGGCGGGTGTGGCCCCCTTTCGAACCACCCACCATGTCTCGCTTCCGTGCTTTTCCTTCCACGCGAAATTATGGTGGTTGTGCACCTCAAAGTCCACTTTGGGATTACCCAGGATCTCCAGCACTTTTTCCACCACCATATCCCTGCCTGCATAGGCATAGTCTCCGGCCAAGTTCATGGCGTCGATATAGGACCGCCCCATCTCCGAGTGGATGTCCAACAGGATCGGCGGACTGTCCATAGATCCTTCCTTTCCCCTATCGGTAAATCCCAGTCCCTGGGACATGGCAATAAATCCCGTAGCGGTCTTATGACCAAATCCCCTGGAACCGAAATGCACCCCGATCCACAGGTAGCCATCATCTCCCCTAAAAAGATCTACGTAATGGTTTCCGCTGCCGACGGTGCCCAACTGTTCCTGGGCGAGCTTGAGCATTTTCCTTTGGGGAGTAAAT
>SLKG01000111.1 GCA_007134735.1 Kiritimatiellia bacterium | reverse complement strand
GCCCGCGCCCTACCTTCCCACGATGGATTTGGGAATGGTAGGGCAAGGCGTCTCGCCGAGCCGCAAATAGGTCTTGATACAGCCCCAGGGACGGGGTGAGTGGGAGGAAATGTTTTACAACATCCAAATCGACGATCGTCAGTTTGGAAGTTACGGGTTGGTTGCCAAGAAATACGGATTTCCGCTACAGGTTGGACCGGATCTTTTTGGCCAGGGCGGTCAGTTCCTCCTGGTCCGCGGGCCGGGCATGGGCGAAATTGATGTCGCCCTCCCCCGTGATGGGTACCAAGTGCAGGTGGGCATGGGGCACTTCCAGCCCGGCTACGATCATGCCGATCCGTTTGCAGGTCACGCTTTTCTCGATTGCCTTTGCGATGGGCTTGGAGAATACCATGATCGCCCCCAGCTGTTCGTCATCCAGATCGAAGAAATAATCGATCTCCTGCTTCGGGATGACAAGCGTGTGACCCGGGTTGATGGGCCGGATATCCAGGAATGCGAGGAACCGGTCGTCCTCATGAATCTTGTGCGCGGGAATTTCGCCGTTGATGATTTTGGTGAACAGGGTGCTCATGATGGTTGCAGGTTACAGGTTGCAGGTTGCAGGTTGCAGGTTTGGGTGTCACGTGTGCTGAATTGTTATACAGATGTTGCTTTGCCATTCCTTTATACCTCATGCATGCCATAAAGCAGAACATTATCAAGCATCAATATGCCGCGAACCGCATCCGGGCAGCGTCAAGATAGGTCAAGGGTGGATTCACGGCTCAGCAGGAGCTTCGCCCTCCAGATCAATCAATAACCGTTGTTTTTTTGTATGGAGGGCGAAGCTCCTGCTGAGCCGTTTCTTGACGCAGCCTGGACATCTCACCCGTCGTGTGCCCGGTATACGTTGAGTTTCTCCGGATCGCATTCGAGGCGCGGGCCGCCCAAGACGTCGAGACAGTCGGGGATCGCGGGGAAGATGACTTCCAAACATTCACCGATGGCCTTGGGTTTGCCGGGCAGGTTGACGATGAGCGTGCGCCCCCGTATACCCGCGGTCTGGCGAGAGAGGATTGCGGTCGGGACATGTTGATATGAGACGGATCGCATGAGTTCTCCGAATCCCGGCAACATCTTGTCGCAAACCGCTTCCGTTGCTTCGGGTGTGACGTCACGCGGCGCGGGACCGGTGCCGCCGGTTGTTACAATCAGGCAACACCCTTCCTCATCCGCCATGCGCATCAATTCCCGTTCCAAGCGCTCCCGGTCGTCGGGAACCACGTGGTAAACAGGCTGCCAGGGTGAAGTGAGTCGATCCCGGAGCCATTGTTCGATCGCGGGACCGGACCGGTCCTCATACGCGCCGCGCGCGGCGCGGTCGGAGGCCGTTATGATCCCAATGCGTATTGGGTTTTGATTCATTTCAGCCGTTCCCTTCTCCACTCGTAGAGTGTACCCGCCAACAGAACCCATGCAACACTCATGCCCGCCCAGCCGAACAAATCTCCGTATCGCGTATAAAACGTGTAGGTCATGTCCCCCGGGGCCACATCGATTCGGGTCGTCTTGAATCCATGAACCATGGATCCGATCGGCTCTTCGACCACCCGTCCGAACATGTCAATAGAACAGGATATTCCGGTATTGGCCGCCCGTACGACCGGTACGCGGTTTTCGACGGCCCGGAAAACAGAGTGCGTCATGTGTTGCCAAGACGCGCTGGACGGATCGAACCAGGCGTCATTGGTCTGATTTACCAGCATGCGGGCGCCTTCGCGAACGGCACGGCGAGACAATCGCGCCACGGTGTCCTCGAAACAGATCAGCACGGAGAAACCGATATCCGGAGTCTCAAGCCGGAATACGGTGCTTTCCCGGCCGGCATCGAAACTCGCCTGGATCGGCGTCATGGCGCGTATAAAGGGCAGGATCCCTTCAAGCGGGACATATTCGCCGAACATGACGAGGTGTTGTTTGTCGTAGACCTTGATCAGTTCGCCTCCATTATCAAACAACATGGCGCTGTTGAAATAACGGGGCGGCCCCTCTTCATCCCGCGCGATATCCATGGAACCCACGAGGATCGGGGTTTGCATGGCCGTCAATTCCGCGACCAGGTCATGACTGCGACGACTGGTACGGATGAAATCGGGAACCGCGGTTTCCGGCCAGATTATGAGGTCGGGTTCCCCCGCCTGCTGCGCCATGCGCGTCAATGTGTAGAGCCGGTCATAGATGGTATCGACGAAGTCCTTCGTCCATTTTTCATATTGCGGAATATTAGGCTGGATCAGGGATACCCGAAGCGGCGTTGCGCCGGGTTGTCCGTCGCGCACGACGCGCATTCCGTACGAAAAGGCAAGGGCCAACAGGAGAAATCCAAACATGAGTTCCGGGTGGGGCTGCCGTCCCCCATGCCCCCGCATCTGAATATAGCGGAACACCGTCAAGGCGATGGCCGTGTTGATCATCATGATCAGCGCCGACACCAGGTACACCCCACCCCAGGCCGCCACCTGGATAAGGCTGATCCGGTCGTACTGACTCCCGCCCAGCGGATTCCATGCAAACCCGGTAAACAGGGTGGAGCGCATATATTCCAATCCCGCCCACGCCAGCGGCAGCAGGAGCATTAATGCCAGGTTGGTGTACCAACGCCGCACGTCCCATTGGCGCATCAGCCATGACGCCGACACGGCAAACAGGCCGGTGTACAGTGCGCAATAGAGCGACAACGCGATCCAGCCGGCCACGGTAACGCGGGTCAGCCACCAGATATTAAGCAGCCAGAACACCGCGCCCGCCACGCAACCGAGTTGCAGGGCCCGCCGCGGAGAGGCCTGACGAATCGCAAGCAGCAGAGGCACAAAGGCAAGCCAGGCCAGTTCCCGCCATTCGAGGGGGGGATACGAAGCAGCGAGCAACACCCCCGACAGCACGGCGCCCAGCCAGGGGAACCCGGGATTGAGCGGAGCCGCCGTCCACCGCACGTGCGCACCGAGACGATCCAGTGGGCCCAGGGGCGGTCGATATCCCGATGGGATGACTGTGCTTTCCGATGATTTCATTCCGTTATCCATGCACAGCATGCCGGTAGGTCAGGCATTCCTGCCTGACCCGGTCGGGCAAGAATGCCCGACCTACTTTTTGGTGCGCCCACCACCATATGTGCACCCAAGTCTTTTGCCAGGCGCGGCTACCCTCCCGCCCCGCAACACTTCTTAAATTTCTTGCCGCTGCCGCACGGACAGGGATCGTTGCGCCCGACCTTGGGCGCATCGCGGCGAACGGGACCCGTCGCGGTATTCAGCGCCGTATCGACCGCCTGTCCCCCCGTACCCGCCGTGGCCATCGCGGGCCGTCGGGACGCGGCCGCCTGCCGAAGAGCCGAGGCCTCGTTGTGAACGGTCACGCGCGGCAGGGAAGCCAGGAACGATTCAAACGCACCCAACGAAGTCGCCGTGCGGAACACGCGGCCGGCCACCTCGCTCTTGATCTGTTCCATCAGTTGGGAAAACATCTCGTAGGCTTCGTGCTTATACTCCACCAGCGGGTCGCGCTGCCCGTACGCCCGCAGCCCTACCCCCTGCCGCAGGGCATCCATGCCCCGCAGATATTCCTGCCAGTGCAAGTCAATGGCGTGAATGATGATATTGCGCTCCAGCATCCTGAGCGCTTCCGGATCCTCGGCCAGCATCTTCAGCTCGTAGGCCTCCTTGACCCGTTTAAACACTTCCTCGCCCAGTTTCTCCGGTTCTTCGCGGAGCGGCTTGGCATCCCCTTCCTTCAAACCGACAGGGAACGTCAAATTCGCCCACTGGACGAATTCGGTTACGGCTTCATCGCTTTCGTCGGCCGCGCACATCTCGGCGCGGCTCAAGATGACGTCCTCCATGATGTCGTAGAGTTGTTCCCGGGCGTCTTCGCTCTGCAGGACCTCCTTGCGGAATCCGTAAATAATTTCCCGCTGCGTGTTCATCACGTCGTCGTAATCGAGCGTACGCTTCCGGATGGAAAAGTTCTGCTGTTCCACGCGGCGTTGCGCGCGCTCAATCGATCGATTCAACCAGGGATGTTCCAGTACCTGTCCCTCCTCAATCCCCAGCTTGTCCATGATCTTTGACATCCGGTCCGACCCGAACAACCGCATGAGATCGTCTTCAAGCGAAACATAGAAACTCGAAGTACCCGGATCGCCCTGACGAGCGCACCGGCCCCGCAACTGACGGTCAATACGGCGGGCCTCGTGCCGCTCGGTACCCAGCACGTGCAGGCCGCACGGTTTCTCCAACAGCATCTGACGCAGGGTTTTCCCGTCGACCTTGTTATCGAGGCTCCGGTCCGACGTTACGATTTCGCGCGGGATATACACCACGCCTTCGCCGAGTTTGATATCCGTACCGCGTCCGGCCATGTTGGTGGCGATGGTTACCGCGCCGGGTTGGCCTGCCCGCTTCACAATTTCGGCTTCCCGCTCATGGTTCTTGGCGTTCAGCACATTGTGGGGGATGCCCTGCCGGTTCAGCATCCGGCTCAACAACTCGGAGGCTTCCACGGAAATGGTACCGACCAGCACGGGCTGTTTGCGTTCGTGGCAATCCCGGATCTCTTCGATGATTGCATGGTATTTTTCCCGAATCGTTTTGTAGATCGCGTCGTTCCGGTCCACACGGCGTACGGGCCGATTGGTGGGAATCACCACGACGTCGAGTTTATAGATCTGGTGGAACTCATCCGCCTCCGTTTCCGCGGTGCCCGTCATGCCGGACAGCTTTTCATACATGCGGAAATAGTTCTGAATCGTGATGGTGGCGAGAGTCTGGGTTTCGCGTTCGACCTTCACGCCCTCCTTGGCTTCCACGGCCTGATGCAACCCGTCGCTCCAGCGCCGGCCGGGCATGAGCCGCCCGGTATTTTCGTCCACGATAATAACCTGGTTGTTCTGCACCACATATTGGACGTCTTTTTCGTACACGCAATAGGCCCGGATCAACTGGTCCACCGCATGGATCCGCTCGCTCTTCTGCGCGAACTGGTCCTGCAGTTTCTGCCGTTCCGCCATCATCTCTTCGTCGGACAGGTCTTTGCGCCCGTCCAGCTCGGCCATGGCGGCAACCAGATCCGGCAGAACAAAAGCATCCGGATCGTCGGGGCTCAAGGCGCTGCTGCCTTTTTCGGTAAGGTTGGCGTCGTGCCCTTTTTCGTCGATGGTGAAGAACATTTCCTCGCGCAGCTCCCGTGCCTGGTCCTTGCGCATGTCGGTCAACATGGCGTCGTTGACCCGCTCCAGAAGCCGGCGGATGCGCGTATCCTCGAGCATGCTCAACAACTGTTTGTGCTTTGGCATGCTCTGGTGCACCTGGTAGAGGCGCAGTTCCGCTTCCTCTTCGTTCCCCTCTTCAATCAATTGTTTGGCTTCGCGGATCAGGCGCGCGCACAAGTCGCGTTGCTGCCGCACCAGTCGTTCCACGCGCGGCTTGAATTCCATGTATTGGCGGGTGGGATGCGGGGCCGGGCCGGAAATAATGAGCGGCGTACGCGCCTCGTCGATCAGGATGCTGTCGATTTCGTCCACTACCGAGTAGAAGTGACCACGCTGGACCTGATCCTCGGGACGAAACGCCATGTTGTCGCGCAGGTAATCGAACCCGAACTCGCTGTTGGTCCCGTAGGTGATGTCCTTGTTGTATTCCACCCGCCGTTCTTCCGGCGTCATGCCGTTCTGAATACAACCGACCGATAGTCCCAGGTATGTGTATACAGCGCCCATCCATTCGGCGTCGCGACGCGCAAGGTAGTCGTTCACAGTTACCACGTGCGCTCCGCGGCCGGCCAGGGCGTTCAGATAAACGGGCATCGTGGCAACCAGTGTTTTTCCTTCGCCCGTGGCCATTTCCGCTATTTTGCCCTGATGCAGAACCATGCCGCCGAGAACCTGGACATCGAAGGGGACCATGTCCCATGTCATGGAGTTTCCCGTGACCTCTATCTCGCGGCCCATAAGCCGGCGACAGGCGTTCTTGACCACGGCAAACGCTTCGCACTGGAGATCGTCCAGGGGCTCCCCGTCGGCCACCCGTTTCTTAAACTCGGCGGTCTTCGCCTTCAACTCGTCTTCGGAGAGGTTCTGGTATTCCTGTTCCAGCTCCACTACCCGTTGGACAAGGGGCCTGAGCTGGCGAAGATCCCGTTCGTTTTTCGTGCCTATTATTTTCTTGATGATCCACTGCATATCCGCCGCACACTAAGGGGAAAAAGGGGTGAATGCAAGAAGAGTCGGCGGGGCGGGCGGGTTTGCCGTCCACCGAAACATTCGTGACGACAAGTGCATTCTTCGGCCCTATATTAAGGTCGGGGTTGGAGTTCGTTCGCTGACTTCGCTTTCGCTCGTCAACGATATCTGATGAAAAACCCAATGGACAGAAAGCTCGAGAAGCGCCTTTCCGATCGGGCCGTTGCCATCGGACGTGAGGGCGATGCGGGGGCGTTTGGAGAGTTGCTCGAATTGCTCAAGTCGTCGTCCGCCAATGCACGGCGGCTCGCGGCTTCGGCCCTGGGAAAACTCGCCTGGATGGGTGTGGATCAAGACATGGCCGTGGCGGCCCTGGCACCCGTGGCGCAGCGCGACCCGCACGCTCAAACGCGGCAATACGCCATCAGGGCCCTCAAGGCGTATGGGGCCGCATCGAAAGACTGCCTGAACGACTTGCGCGACATGGCTGCCAATCCGGCGGAAAAAGACTACATCCGTCGGGATGCCGTATCGGCCGTGGCGTTCATTGAAGAATCCCTTCGCATTGCAGAAGCGGCCGAAGCGCATCATTGCCAGCGTTGCCATGCCGAGGTCACGGCCCATGAGTTCGCCCGTTCGCACCAGGCGTTTCAGCGTGTTTTTTGCGACCGGTGTTTCGACGAGGTCTTTCTGGAGCGGCGCAATTTTGAGATGCAGGTGGAACTCAACAAGACCATCGAGGCGCGCGACGGGACCGTGGTGCAATCCGACGGCGAACGCCGGATCGCCGACTGGCTGACGGCCCAAGGCCTTGCCTACCGCTACGATGCCAAGTATCGCATCATCGGGGAATTCCAGATCCGCCCGGATTTCTATCTCCCCGAACTCGATGTCTATATCGAATACTGGGGCCTCGACACACCCCAATACAAGATGAGCATGTACAAGAAACAATTACTCTATCAGCAGGAAGGCAAGCGGCTCATTTCGGTCTATCCGAAGGATCTGCCCCGCCTGGGCGCCGTGCTCTCCACCAAGCTCCGCTTGTTTGGCTATACAGTCGGCGCCGACGAGCGTAGCGAAGTCAGCGAAGACGTCAAATGACCCTATCTTCTCCCCCGACGTCCCCGCCCTGAACCTTGCCGCGCCGGGGAGCGGCGGCCGGAGCCTCTATCGCGCGGGGCGCGCTGGCGCCGGGTCCTCGGCCGCGGCTCCTCCACCTGCGGCGGAGGCTCCAACAATGATTCGTCCGGATGTATGCACGCCAGTGGGTGGCCCAGATATTGCTCGATATCCGGAATCTCAAACGAATCCTCTTCGCAGGCAAAGGATACGGATGTCCCCACCGCACCCGCGCGTCCCGTACGCCCAATGCGATGTACGTAGTCCTCGGGATCCTGCGGTAAATTGTAGTTGATCACATGACTGACGTTGTCGATATGCAGTCCGCGTCCCGCTACATCGGTTGCCACCAAGACCTGGATTTCCCCCTGCTTGAACCGTTGCAGCACCTTCAATCGCTTTTCCTGGGGTACCGCGCCGGACAACATCGCACAGTCAAAGCCATACGCCTTGAGACGATCCGTCAGGCGTTCGGATTCGTCACGACGGTTACAGAACACAATCGCGCGCTCGGCCTGGTCTTTTTTCAGGACATTGTACAGCAGGGCAAATTTCTCGGCGGTGGTGGTGATTAGAATCTTTTGATTGATGTTGGCGGCCGCCTTGCGATCCGGCTCGATCTCAATCATCTCCGCCCGCCGTGTCCACTGCTCCGCCAACCGGATGATTTCCGGCGTCAACGTCGCGCTAAAGAACATGGTTTGTCGCTTTTCCGGGTGCGGGGTCGCGCGCACGATCCGGCGCACATCGGGAATGAATCCCATGTCGAGCATGCGGTCGGCCTCGTCGATGACCAGGATTTGAACCCCGCTCAAGTCAATGACTTTGCGCCGCATGAAATCGATCAACCGGCCCGGCGTGGCTACCACGACGTCAACGGGACGTTCCAACAGTTCTTTTTTCTGCTTCTCGAAATCCATGCCCCCGTACACCGCCATCACCCGAAACGGCGTGTGTTTTCCGATATCTATTGCGTCGCGCTCGATCTGGATAACCAGTTCTCGCGTGGGCGCCAGGATCAATGAAAACGGATAACCCGCTTTTCGCTTCTTTCCTGATGACTTCTTGAGCAAATGGGTATAAATGGCGATGAGGAAGGCCGCTGTCTTGCCCGTCCCCGTCTGGGCACGGCCGGCGGCATCACGGCCTTCCAGTGCCACCGGAAGCAACCGGGCCTGGATCGGCGTAGTCTTAACGAACCGTAGAGAATGAAGCGCACTCCGAATCGGATCGGGCAGATCCATATCCTGAAAGACCTGCTGGCCTTCGAACGCCGGAATCTCGATGCGCGGCGCCTGCGGTTCTTCGACTTCCGCGGGCTTCTCGCGCTTTCGGGTATCGCTGCTCTTTCCTTCCGGCTTCCGGGAAACAGGCTTCTTTCTTGTTCTTTTCGACCGTTTCTCCTCCGGAACCGGCAAGGAACCCTTCTCCTTAATTAACTTCGTATCAAATCGCACCATGGGCTTATGTCACTTGCCTTTCACTTTGTCGTTCTGTTCTCATAACTCACGAATTGGCATATAGTAATGGCCAATCCCGATAATGGGTACCACTTTTTTTCATTATTTATTTTACAAATAGATAAAATGACTTAATCTCTAGTATCTCGACTGAGTATATGTATATTTAATGTGGGGGTGCATGATGATCTGTTGTCGGTTGTATTCCTGAAGATTGCAAACGGGGTGTATCTTGCGATTGATATTTCCCCTGAACGTGTTACGACTATCAGCCATTCATTAATTAAGGAGTTCAAAGAATCATGAAATTGGAAACCATCTGCCTGCATGGCGGGCAACAGCCTGACCCCGTTACATACGCACGAGGCGTGGCGGTCAATCGAACCAGCTCGTATGTCTTCAAGAATACCGAGCACGCGGCCAACCTGTTCGCGCTCAAGGAACTGGGTAATATCTACACCCGGATCATGAATCCGACAACCGAGGTTCTTGAAAAAAGGGTCGCCCTGCTGGAAGGCGCGCATGAACTGGCCGGTCTCGGACTCGCATCGGGTACGTCGGGCTGCTTCTACTCGATCATCAACCTGGCCCAGGCCGGCGATAATATCATTTCGTCGCGCAATCTCTACGGCGGTACCTATACGCAGTTCAACGATATCCTGCCGACACTCGGCATCACGGTAAAGTTCGTCGATTCGCAGGATCCGGAGAACTTTGCGAAGGCCATCGACAACAAGACCCGGGCGCTGTTCGTGGAAACCGTATCGAATCCGGCTCTCGAAGTGACCGACCTCGAGGCGGTGGCGGCCATCGCGCACGCGCACGATATTCCGCTGATCGTGGATGCGACGTTTTCGACGCCGTATCTCACGCGTCCTCTCGAATTCGGTGCGGACATCATCGTGCATTCGCTGACCAAATGGCTTGGCGGTCACGGCGCGGGGATCGGAGGCGTGGTGGTGGACTCCGGACGCGTCAAATGGAATACCGGACGGCATCCGCTCTACGACACACCGGATGCTTCCTATCACGGCCTTCGCTGGGGCCATGACCTTCCCGAAGAACTTGCGCCGCTGGCGTACATCCTCCGAATGCGTACCGTGCCTCTTCGGAACCTGGGCGCCTGCCTCTCGCCGGACAATGCCTGGATCTTTCTGCAGGGAATCGAAACCCTTCCCCTGCGGATGGAACAGCACTGCCGGAACGCGCTCGCCGTGGCCCAACACCTCAAGGATCATCCAAAGGTGGAATGGGTGCGCTATCCCGGGCTGCCGGACGATCCGGAATTCGAGAAAAACAAGAAATATCTCCGGGGCAAGGGAGGTTCCATCGTCGTGTTCGGCATCAAAGGCGGCATCGAGTCCGGGCCCAGGTTCATCGACAACCTGAAGCTCCATTCGCACCTCGCCAATGTCGGCGACGCGAAGAGCCTGGCGATTCATCCGGCCACGACAACGCATTCCCAGCTGGACGAGAAGGCCCAGCGCGGCGCCGGGATCACGCCGGAACTGGTTCGCTTGTCGGTTGGTATTGAACATATCGACGACATCCTGTTAGATATCGACGAGGCCTTGTCCGCCGCGGCCGGGTAACAGACAGTCCATACGGATTGGTTGTTCCGAAGAACGCCCTGCTGGAGCAGGGCGCCACGAAGATGCGAAGCCGGTGGGTTTGGGCGGTTTTGTAGCTCCCTGCTCCAGCAGGGAGCTGGCTCGGGCAATGCGCATGGACCGTCCGAGAAACCGGCGACGGGGCATAGGGGAAATACAATGACCACGGGGACGAACATCGAAACCATCAAGAGCCGTTTTTTTACGTTCGGCGACAAGCCGGATGATCCGTTCGTACTGCAAAGCGGCGAATCGTTTGGTCCGATCACCATTGCGTATGAAACCTATGGCACCCTGTCCCCCGAAAAGGACAATGCCATCCTGGTCTTTCACGCGCTCTCCGGGAGCCAGCATGCGTCCGGGTTCAATCCGTCCGTACCCGAAGCCAACGGTCTCTGGACGGACGATTGCACCGTGGGCTGGTGGAATGATTATATCGGACCCGGCAAGGCGTTCGACACGAATGAGTTCTTTGTCGTGTGCGCCAATTACCTGGGCGGTTGTTACGGTTCCACCGGGCCCCGCTCCTTGAATCCGGATACCGGTATACCCTATGGCGGATCGTTTCCCATTGTGAGCATCAGCGATATCGTGGATTCGCAAATCCGCCTCCTGGATCATCTGGGAATCGGTCAACTGCATGCCGTGGCCGGATCGTCCATCGGCGGTTTGCTGGCCCTTAACTTTTCCACCCGGTATCCGGAACGCACACAGCTGGTCATTTCGATATCGTCGGGACTTCAGGTCAGTATCCTCCAACGGATTTTGAACCTGGAACAGATCTATGCCATTGAAGAAGATCCGAACTTCCATGGCGGGGATTATTACAACGGGGAACGACCGAACAAGGGCCTCGCCCTGGCGCGTATGATCGCCCACAAGTCGTATATCTCGCTCGACACCATGGAACGGCGCGCCCGGGGAGAAATCGTCCAGCCGGAACCCGAATTCAAGCGCTACCGGCTCACCCATCCTGTGGAATCCTATATGCTCCACCAGGGCCGAAAATTCGTCGAACGATTCGACGCGAACACGTACCTGCGCATCCTGTCGGCCTGGCAACGGTTCGACATACTGCAGGATGCCGGAGCGGAGAATTTCCGCGATCTGTTCAGCCGATGCCGCGATCAACGCTATCTGGTTTTCAGCATCGACTCGGATGTTTGTTATTATCCGGATGAGCAGACGGAACTGACACAGGCGCTCAAGAATGCCAAGGTGCATGTACAGCACATTACGGCGCATTCGGAAAAAGGACACGACGCCTTCCTGCTCGAGCCAAATCTCTTTGCGCCTCATCTGGAATACACGCTGAAGGAAAGGTACGTGTAAAGATGAACACGAAGCAACTTGACAAGCTCTGGCAAACCGGTCGCGATTTTCTCGGGGTTCAATACCCGATGCTGTGCGGCGCGATGACCTGGATCAGCGATTTCGCGCTGGTCAAAACCATTCATGACAACGGCGGGTTCGGCGTGCTCGCCGGAGGCAACCTGCCCCCGGATCAACTGGAGGCGGCGGTTGACCAATGCGTTGCCGAATTGAAACATCCTTTCGGCGTCAACCTGATCACCATTGCCCCCTATTACCCGGAACAGCTCGAAGTGCTGCGGCGCAAGGATGTCCCGGTGGTCATTTTTGCCGGTAATTTCCCCCACAAGCACGATGTGCGGAAAATGAAGGACAGCGGAAAGAAAACCGTGGCGTTTGCCTCGACGATGTCCATCGCCAATCAACAGATCCGTTTCGGCGTGGATGCCCTGATCCTGGAAGGGTCCGAAGCCGGCGGTCATATCGGGCAGGTCTCGCTGACGGTCCTGCTGCAACAGGTGCTGTTCGAACGCCCGTCGGTGCCGGTTTTCGTCGCGGGCGGACTCGCAACGGGAAGGATGATGGCGCATCTGCTCCTGATGGGCGCCGCCGGCTGCCAGTTCGGCACCCTGTTCGTCATGAGCGAGGAATGCACGGCCCATCCCGACTTCAAGAAGGCCTTTATCAAGGCCCGCGCCCGGGAAGCCGTCGCCACCCCCACTTTCGACAAGCGCCTGCCTATCGTTCCGGTACGCGCTCTACGCAACAAGGGCACGGACGAATTCGGCCGCCTGCAGCTCGAACTCATGCAGAAACTCCGCGACCAGGAGATGTCCCGCTACGACGCCCAGATCCTCGTCGAAAAATTCTGGGTCGGCGGTCTGCGGCGCGCCGTGGTGGACGGAGACACGGAGAAGGGGTCGTTGATGGCCGGCCAGAGCGTCGGGTTGGTGAAGCAAATCAAACCCATGGCGCAAATCTTCGCGGACCTGATCGGGGACGCCGAGGACGAGCTCACCCGCGTACACAGACAACTCTGCGGCTAGCGCATCAAAAATACCGCAAGCATCAGGCGCGGCTCTTGTAGGAAATGCGGAACAGGAACCTGCACCAAACCCGCGCATCCCGTATCCCGCACCGCGTCACAGCCGATAATCGGTCATGAGCCGTTTTTCGGTTTCCCCCTCGACCACGCTGGCGGAAACGTCCACATAAGGAACCAGGGTGGAATTGATGAGCTTCCTGCGCAGAAGATTGTCCATCTGGAAAATGCCCGCCGAGTTATGCAGCTCGACCCGGATGCAAACCGGTTTCGTTTCGCCCTTTTCTATGTTCACGGATTTGACGGCGAGCGCGGATACGGAATGGATGTTCACCTGGCCGGAATCGAACGGAATACGCGAACGACCCTCGGTCATGTCGCACGCGTCCGCCAGCTTCATGCATCCTGCCTCAATGGTCAGACATCGCTCATCCGAATTATGGGCGATGATGGCATGCAGCACCTCGCTGACCACGGCGGTTAATTGCGGCTCCTCGTAGAGGCCGGATAAGATCTGACGCGCTTTCGGGTAGGCCATGATGAGGCTGTACCGTTCATGGTCGTCGCGGTGAATGGCAATGCCCACGTCATGCAACGCGGCGGCGAGCACCACGATCACTTCGGCGTCCTCAACCTTCAGCTTATGATCGGTCACCGCGCTCGGTTCCACACCGCCTTCCACCAGCAGGCGCAGAATGCGCAGGGCGGCATTGGTCACAATGCGGATGTGGATTTCGCCGTGATCGCTGATGCCGGTCCGATTCACGGCGTTGATGTTGGCGGACCGCCAGAGCTGGTGCAGTTCCCGGTCCTCGTTCAGGCGATCGAGAAGCTGTTTCAGCTTTTCATTGTTCTTGGTCGGTATGCGAAGTGGCATGCATTATTCCCTATCAGTGGGACGCATCGGTGTCAATATCATGTTCCACGGACGCTCTTCGCGCCTCTTCCGGCTCATCACGAAGTCCGGCGCGTGCAGCGCCCGCGCCCTACCACCCCGCGGTGGATTTGGGATGGGTAGGGCGAAGCCACCGGATCCGCCCTGAAGTACGCACTTCGCCTCACTTCAGAGACCTTCGGCACATGGATTCCGAAAGACCGGATTGACGGCCCCCTACCCCGAATATCCTCTTTGCGCCTTTGCGTTCTCTTCTTCCGGCTCATCACAAAGTCCGGCGCGTGCAGCGCCCGCGCCCTACCTCCCCGCGGTGGACTTGGGCTGGGCGGGAGGGCCCGCGGCCCCGCGGGCCGGGAAACAGGGAAACGGAAGAGAAGGGAAACTTGCCCAAGCCGCCGCCTCGGTTTACATTCCCGGTTCCATGAAGGCAGAAAACACAGAACATACCGTCCCGCTCCGCTCGGAGGTTGCGTCCGAGCACCGCTGGAGTCTGCACAAGCTGTTCGCAAACGAAGACGACTGGGAAACCGCCTACCGTGAATGGGAGAAACGCGTTCCCGAAGTCGAGGCCTTCAAGGGATCCCTGGGACAATCGGCCGTCCATCTGTGCAAAGCGCTGGACCATTTCATCGAGACCGAGCGTCTCGGAGAACGGCTCGGTTATTACGCGCACCTGCGCGTCAGCGAAGACCAGGGCGACAGCGCCGCCCAGGGCCGCATGGCCCGGTACACAAACCTGGCCACCCGGCTTTCCGCCGCCGCCAGCTACATGACCCCCGAAATCCAGGCCATTCCCGATCCGGTCATCGAGGAGTATCTCGCCGACGGCAACCTGGAACCCTATCGCATTTATCTCCGCAAACTGCTTCGATACAAACCGCATATCCTGTCCGAACCGGAGGAACGCCTGCTGGCCATGCAGGCGGAATTCGCACAAACCCCGCGGAAAGGGTTCGGCGCCTTGACCGACGTGGACATGGATTTCGGATACATCGAAACACCCGAAGGCCGCCGGCCGCTGACGCAGTCAAGCTACGGGGTCTTTCTCCAGCATCCGGACCGTGACCTGCGCCGGCGCGCCTATACGCAGTTCATGGCCGAATTCGACGCGCACAAAAATACGCTGGCCGCCTTGTACAACGGCAGTGTCCAGCGCGATATCTACCTTGCGCGCGTACGCCGGTTCCCCTCCTCCATCGAGGCCAGCCTCTTCGCCGACAACGTGCCGGTATCGGTGTATGACCGGCTTCTCGAATCCGTGCACGAAGCCCGGCCGGTTCTCCACCGTTATTACGACCTGCGTCGCCGCGTGTTGAACCTCGACGAACTTCGCCTCTATGACGTCCATGTGCCCCTCGTCCCGGATATTCATACCCGGCACACGTACGAAGAAGCCGTCGAACTTATCCTCGAGGCCCTTGCGCCGCTGGGAGAGGAATATACGTCCGTGCTTCGGGAAGGTTTGTACGGAACCTGGGTGGACCGCTACGAAAACAAGGGAAAGCGATCGGGCGCCTTTTCCGCCGGGCCCTACGACGGCGATCCGCATATCCTGATGAATTACAAGGAGGACCTGCTGCGCGATGTGTTCACGCTCATGCACGAAGCGGGTCATTCCATGCATGCCTGGTACAGCTCGAAACACCAGGCTTACCAGGATTTTCATGCGCCGATCTTCACCGCCGAGGTCGCCTCCACATTCAATGAACAGTTGCTCTACCGGCACATGGAACGGAACGAACAAGATCCGAAGATGAAGGCATACCTGCTGAGCCGGCAGCTCGACGACCTGCTGGCCACGCTGTTCCGCCAGACCCTATTCGCCGAATTCGAGAAGATCACGCACGAAATGGCGGAACGAAACGAGCCCCTGACCGTCGATTCGCTCCGGGCGGTATACCGGAAATTGCAGGAACAGTATTTCGGCCCGGGCGTTACATTGGAAGAGGAGAGCGATCTCGAAGGCCTGCGAATTCCTCATTTCTATTCGTCGTTCTACGTTTACCAATATGCCACGGGCATTTCGGCGGCCATCGCGCTCGAACAACGCGTGCTGGCCGGAGGCGCGGAGGAATTGGACGGCTACCTTGCGTTTCTCAAATCCGGAGATCGAAAATTTCCGATCGACCTTCTGCGCGATGCCGGCGTCGATATGACCTCCCCCGAACCGGTACAAACCGCCCTGCACGAATTCGAGAGTCGTGTAAGCAAATTGGAGCAGATGCTGACGTAGGAAACACGCTTGGTTAAAACCGGCTCGGCAGGAGCCTCGCCCTCCATTGCGCATGTCACTGCAATTGATCAATCT
>SLKG01000071.1 GCA_007134735.1 Kiritimatiellia bacterium | reverse complement strand
TGATTAATGAATAACCTTTTTTCCTGTGGAGGGCGAAGCTCCCGCTGAGCCGTCTTCTTGACCAGGTTCCCGGGATGAGAGGGGCATCCTGTGGATATCCGTTGACGAGTTCCCGGGGCGGGCTTATATACGTGGCGTGCACGGGACGTGCGAAAAGAAAAGGAACATATATTGTTTCCAAACGATTATAACAACAGGGCGAGAACATGAAAAAGGGTGTGTCGGTTTTGGACGATGGATGCCGGTTCAGCGTCTGGGCACCTCATGCGGACGAGGTATATGTCGTCGGGTCGTTTAACGAGTGGAATCCCGAGGCGCATCCGATGGCGAAATCCGGGGATGGGATCTGGAGCGTTGTCATACCGGAGGCCAAGCCCGGAGACGAATATCGGTATCGCATTCTGACGGCTGGAAAAGAGTATTCCCGAACGGATCCCTATGCCCGGCGTCTGACGCACTCCTCCGGAAATGTGATCATTCCGAAAAGCATTCCCGGGCGGAAGCCGGGTCGATTTCAGCCGGCGCCGCTGAACGAGCTGGTTCTCTATGAAATGCATATCGGCACGTTCGGGAAGAAAGGACGGGAACCGGGTCCAGGCGATTTGGAGGGCGCGATCGAGCGATTGGATCATCTCCATGAATTGGGCGTGAATGCCATCGAGATCATGCCCGTGGCCGAGTTTCCGGGCGCGTACTCGTGGGGCTACAACCCTTCGCATATCTTCGCCATCGAAAGCGACTACGGTTCCCCTCGGGCATTTCGCGATTTCGTTAGAAAGGCCCACGACCTCGGCATCGCCGTCATTGTGGACGTCGTCTATAACCATCTGGGCCCAAGCGATCTGGATGTGTGGCAGTTTGACGGATGGAGCGAGAACGACGGCGGCGGCATCTATTTTTACAATGATGGCCGGGCGAATACGCCGTGGGGAAATACCCGCCCCGACTACGGCCGTCCGGAAGTACGCGAATATATTCGGGACAATGCCCTCATGTGGATCCGGGATTACGGGGTGGACGGGCTCCGCTGGGATGCCACCGCCTATATCCGAAACGTGAACGGAGGGGACGGCGATCCCGGTGATCTGCCCGATGGATGGAGCCTGATGCAATGGGTGAATGAAGAATTGAAGAAGGCGCGACCGTCCGCCATCAACATTGCGGAAGATCTGCAGAATAATCCGCGTTTGACCAAGTCGCCGGGAGACGACGGCGCGGGATTCGACGCGCAGTGGGATGCCCGTTTCGTGCATCCGATGCGCACGGCCCTTATTGGCGCGGATGACGCGCACCGGGATATGAACGCGATTCGCGACGCCATTCTGCAGCGTTATTATCTCAATGCGTTTGAACGGGTGATTTACACAGAATCGCATGATGAGGTAGCCAACGGCAAGGCGCGTGTGCCCGAAGAAGTCGATCCGGGACAAGCCTCCTCCTGGGCGGCCCGGAAGAAATCCACGCTGGGCGCCGCGATGGTCTTCACCGCGCCGGGCGTACCGATGCTTTTTCAGGGACAGGAATTTCTCGAGGACGACTGGTTTCACGATCAGGATCCGCTGGACTGGTCCAAGAAGGAACGGTTTGCCGGTATCTTTCGTCTCTATGCGGACCTGATTGCGCTTCGACGGAACCGCGATGGCCGGACACGCGGGCTTTGTGGGCAGGCCGTATCCGTGTATCACATCAATCATGAGGACAAGGTTCTTGCTTTTCACCGTTGGGACGAGGGCGGTCCCGGCGATAGCGTGGTGATTGCCGCCAATTTCTCCACCCAGCCGAAACATCAGTACCAAATCGGATTTCCCGCAGCGGGGGATTGGCGCGTGCGATTCAACAGCGACAGCCGATTTTACGACGGGGAATTCGGCGACACGGGTCCGGAGATGGTGCCTGCGGAGGAAATCGAGCAGGATGGACTGCCCGCCCGGGGATCGTTCGATCTGGGTCCGTACAGTGTCCTGATACTATCGCAGGAAGAGGCGTAACCGAATAACCGGTTCAGATGGAAACCGAAAGGTCGTGCGCCGCGCGGGATTACCGGCTGGATTTGAGCAGGTTGAAGAATCGGTCCTCGTATTCCTCGAATACGCCGTATTCCTGAAGTTTCTCGCCAAGATGAGAGATACGGGAAGGGTCATCCTTGGCCCTTTTGAATTCCTG
Source organism: Kiritimatiellia bacterium (assembly GCA_007134735.1). GTDB lineage: Bacteria > Verrucomicrobiota > Kiritimatiellia > SLAD01 > SLAD01 > SLKG01. The sequence continues at coordinate 39,691 of SLKG01000071.1, read as the reverse complement.
CTCGATTTCCCGTTCGCGGTCACGCCGCTCCTCCTCCGGATCCTTCGGCAACAGATTGCGTTGCTGCATCTCGCGCACGTTGGTGGGCACGGACTTCTGCATGACCTCCACCATCAGCTTAACCAAGCTTACCTCCCAAGGCTTGTCCACGCCTACCACGATGGCGCTCAAAGGATCGTTCCGGCCCTGTACATCCTGCTTGATCTGATCGACAACGGAAGCCAGTTTCTCATGAACGACGTATTGGCGAATGTCTTCTTTCCTGATGACAAACCCGTATTGGAGGATGACCAGATCGCGTTCGTGTTCCTGTAGGAAATCAGCGTATTTTCGGGCCTCATCGCCAAATCCGTCGAGCAACATATGTCCGAAGGATTGCGGGGTGATAATCTCGGGCCGGTGCGCCTTGATCCGGCCCTCACGAATGCGTACCTGGTTGACCGAGTCCATCAGTTCGCTCAACAACAGGTAGTTCACCACGGTATGGCCAAAGGTTTCCAGTCGCCGGGACGGCGTGAGGATCACCTCCGTATTCCGCATGGCGTACGCATAATCAAATTGTTGTTTCTTGTCCATACACACACTTTCCAACCGCTGTTCATTATATACTACCATATCATCCGACAGATGAATATTCACGAAATCGGAAATTTATCATCTTGGGCCGTTGTCCGCCGTGCCGTCCGGAGGCGTATACGTACGCGATCAGATGTTTCGTGCCAGGTTGTCCGCATCCAAGCAACGGACATGTTCGGGCGAAATGCCGGACCGGTACTTCAGGCGGCCCAGCACGGGGATTCCTGTTCGGGCCAGGGTCTTCCGGTTGTCCCGCTCAATGGCATCCCGGGCCGGAGGACCGGATTCCACGATCACGATGCCCGCCATGGCACATCCAGCCCGCCTCAGTTCGTTTATCGTGAGGAAGGTATGGTTCAATGTGCCCAATCCCGGCCGGGTGGCGATCAGTACGGGAAGTCTGATTTTTTGTATCAGGTCCAGCAAGGTGGATCGGCGGTTCAAGGGGACCAGAATTCCTCCGGCACCTTCGACAATTACGGCATCATGTCGTTCGGCCAGCCTCTGAAAAGCCTGCATAATGCGCGGTATCCGGATGGGTCGCCCCTCGATTCCGGCGGCCAGGTGGGGAGAACACGCCGGCTTGTAGCGATAGGGGCACATGAGCGACCTTTCCTCTTCGTTGGGATCCAGTTTTGCCGCCCGAAGACAGAACTCCAGATCGGGGGCCACAATCCGGCCCCGCCGAATCTCGCACCCGGTCTGAACCGGTTTCATGGGGACCACATCGATTCCTTGGCCGCGCATGTGAGCCAATAACCAACCGGCCAACACCGTTTTGCCGATGCCGGTATCGGTCCCTGTGATGAAGAATCCTTTCATGTACCGAAGATGTAACGAAGCACGGCCGGGATGTCGAGCACGGGTGAGGCCCCACATGCCTCTCGCTATTCCATCGTTAAATGGTCCGGTTTTCTTCCGAATAGGTCATGCGGCAGGAATTCCTGTAGGAAGCGCGCTTGCGCGCGACAGCCTCATCGATGGGAGCATCGCGCACAAGCGCGCTTCCTACAAAAGGGAAGGCCAAAAGCGCTATTTCTTCTGCAAAAGGGGGGGATACGCCCCCGCCCGCGAATATTATCAAAAAAATTCCGGAAATCCGGAACGCTCGTTTCTTTATGAATACAGGAAGAGAACCATGAACCCATAAGGAGTCCAAAATGAAAGACGAGCCGATTACCATAGAAGAACGGAACGAGAGCATGATAACCGAACTCTGCGGGATGGGATTGGATCCGGAGGAGGTCTGGTGGCCGAACCCGGACGATCCGCGGCTGGATAACCGTCAATTGCAGTCCCTCGTTCGTTGGGCGAGGGCGTATCGCGCCTGTCCCGACAGGAAGGTATTGTCAAAACGAGGGTTTGCATACCCCCCGGTCTTTCCGGGATTTGATCCGGACAACGACTGGCTTGTATTCGAGCGTTGGATGAATCGTCAACCGCTGACCTGGAGTATGGTCGAGGAGCTCAAGGACGTCCGGAAGCCGGAGGATATGACCGACGAAGAAATAGAAGAGGAATTGGAATCCTTGCTGGAGAAGTTGGAGGAGCGACAGGTACGCGTGGATTTCATGGACAATGCGCCATCGAGGACACAATACGAGAATCTGATCAAAATCCTCAAGAAATCACGCTTCGATTACCTGGCGAAGGGTGTCTATGAACATATCTTTTGCCCGGAACTTGATCCGGATGCCGACGAAGACACACTCGTGGCCATGGGCCTGCTTCCGTGACCCATTTGTATCTTTACGAAGGGGATGTATGATAAGGACATGGGGTCGGAACTGAATTTCATTCATCAATACGTGCCGGGGCCGTCGAGCGAAGCGGCAAGGCCGTACATTCTTCTACACGGCACCGGGGGCGATGAGCACGATTTGATTCCCGTGGCGCGAAAGATTGATCCGTACGGCTGTTTCCTGTCGCCTCGTGGAAAGGTGCAGGAAGGCAATAGGCTGCGTTATTTCAAGCGCGTGCGCCCGGGGGTATTCGATCTTGAGGACCTGTCCTTTCGGACGGATGAACTGGCCGGATTTCTCAATCGGGCGTCCGTGGAGTACGGGTTTCGCCTGGATGACGCCGTGGCGGTGGGATACTCCAATGGGGCGAATATGGCCGCCAGCCTGTTGCTTCGATATCCGGGCATGCTGGCCGGGGCCGTTTTGATGCGGCCGGTATTGCCGTATCCCGTTGAGAATCCCCCCATGATGGAGGGGGTCCATGTCCTGATCCTGTCCGGGGAGGATGATGAGTTGATTCCCCTGGAACAGGCCATAGCCCTGGTGCCGGTTTTTGAAGCAAGCGGAGCGCTGGTGAAGCATGAGGTTCTGCCTGCCGGCCATTCCATAACCGAGGAGGATGTGGAACGGACTCGTCAGTGGGTGGCAAGTATTCGAAATAAGGACGAGAAGTCATGACCGGACAAATTAAGGGCATTCATCATGTTACCGCTATTTGCGGGGATCCGCAGAAGAACGTGGATTTTTACTGTGGGGTGCTGGGATTGCGATTCATCAAGAGGACCGTGAATTACGATGACCCGCATACGTATCACCTGTATTACGGCGATGCGGCTGGAACACCGGGGTCGGCGATCACGTTTTTCTCATGGCCACAGGCTCCCAGGGGCCGGGTGGGAATCGGGCAGTTTCATGCCGTTGCCTTTTCCGTGCCCGTGGATGCGCTGTCGTTTTGGAAAGAACGCCTGGAATCACGGGGGATATCGGTGAAGGGGCCGATCGCGCGATACATGGAGAACTATCTGTCATTCAGGGATCCGGACGGGATCACGCTGGAGCTGGTGGGGAGGGACAAACCATCGGATCACTTCGTCCCGTGGGTAACAAAGGAAATCGGTGAAGATGTTGCCATCCGGGGTTTCGACGGGGTGACCCTGGTGGTGGACCGTTACGATCGGACACTTGATTTCCTGAACCAGCCGCTTCAATTCCGGTTCCTGGCCGAAGAAGACGGTTCGATGCGGTACGTCGTGGATTACGATGTGCCGGCATCGATTGTGGATGTGCAGGCGCATGCGGAACGGTCTATTGGGAGGTACGGCGTGGGCACGGTTCATCACGTGGCGTTTGGTGTTCGGGACGAATCGGTTCAAGCGGAGGTCCGTGAGCGAACAATGCAATCAGGGGCGAATGTGAGCCCCGTAATGAATCGTACGTATTTCAGATCCATTTATTTCCGTGAGCCGGGCGGCGCCCTGATTGAAATGGCCACGATGGGGCCGGGATTTGACGCGGATGAACCGCGTGAAGAACTGGGTCGGAAATTGTGCCTTCCCGATTCGCTGGAATACCTGCGTGCGGAGTTGGAAAGGGAATTGCCGGCCTTGCGGATTCCGTGGGAATAACGGGCATCGTCAGTCTGGAGGATCACGCATCCTCGTGACCGGGGCGCCCTGCCGCGAAGCGGTCGGGGTCCCTCCAGGGGTGTTCGTTGTTTATGCCAACACGGTACGGCCGCTCCTGTGGGATCGTGCAAATGCCTCGGTGTGGAGGGTCACGCTTCCGCGCGTCCCTCCAGGCGTTTTTATTGTTACACAAACAGTGTTCAGAGATGTGAGCACCCCCTCACCCCAGCCCTCTCCCCCGGGGCGGGGGAGAGGGACACGAGTATTCTTGCGAAAAGATTACCACCGGCGCTCAAAGAGTCTGGAATGTCGAAGTGCGGCGTCCTCTCCCCGCTTGCGGGGAGAGGATATGAGGTGAGGGGCTGCTAGGCCACACACAAATCTTTGGACGCTATCCATGCGAAAGACTCAATAGGCCTTAAGACCATCTCTCACGCTGAACCGCGTTCCAAGTCAACCCTTCAACCCTTTTTCAACAATGCCCGGAGCGCGTCTTCGAGTTCGGCATGGACAAAAGAATAGCCCGACTGTTGCAGGCGGGCGGGCATAACCCGTTGGCTCGCGAGGAGCAGGGCCTCGCCCATTTCTCCGAGAATCAACCGGGCCATGAAGGCGGGAACGGGAACAATGGTCGGCCGGGACAGGACCCGGCCAAGGGTCCTCGTGAATTCGAGATTGGTGACGGGAGCGGGCGAAACCAGGTTGACCGGCCCGGAGATGTTTTCATCCGCAATCAGATGGCGAATAATGCCGCAGACGTCGTGAATGGATATCCAGCTCATGTATTGGGTTCCGGAACCCACGCGTCCCCCCAGACCCATCCTGAAGGGGCGTAGCATGGTTTTCAGGGCGCCGCCATTCGGGCTTAACACCATTCCCATTCGCATAGGAACGACGCGCACGCCGGCCTCGGCGGCCGGTGCCGTGGCGGCTTCCCAGTCCTTGCAAACGCCGGCCAGAAAATCGTCCGTGGCATCGGTTTGCTCGGTTGAGATCTCCTCGCCGCGGTCGCCGTAATAGTTGATGCCGGACGTGGACAGGAACACGGAGGGCTTGCGTTCGGAATCGGCCAGCGCTTTGGCCAGGGTCTCCGTTCCACGTACGCGACTGTCCCGGATTTCAGCCTTCCTGCGAGGGGTCCATCGGCCGAAGATGGGTGAACCGGCAAAATGAATGACGGCATCCATGCCGGAGAGCTTCTCTCGCTCATGTATGATGCCCGATTCGGGATCCCACAGGAGGGTATGCTTGTTCTGACGCGATTCGTCCCGTATCAGTCGCGTAATCCGATGACCCCTATTCTCCAGATCGGCCGCCACGGCGGAACCGATCAACCCGGTTGAACCGCTGATCAAAACCTGCATGTGTTGACCTCCTTTCTTGATCCGGGTGCTCCTTCAAGGAACCCGCCCAGATTGCGCGACTGACAGAATCCCGGAGCAACAGGTGTTCCATCTTTGTAGCGCCCTGCTCCAGCAGGGTGTTCTTCGGAGCGCGACACCTTCGTTACCCGCTCTTGCCCATATCGGCACTTGCCCTAACCCTACCATAATGCCGCGGATTTCTCGACTCCGTCCCTTCGCGCTTCGGGCCTCCGCGCGAAATGACAGAAGCCTCTTCTCCGCACTCCCACACTTCCATACTCCCCCTTAATCCAACCGTCCAGTCGCCTACCCAGCCGGCGTTTTCCGCACCATACCCCTGCCATACGCCCATACCCCCATGCTCCCACACACCCTCTTCCCCCATCCGTCCACCCGTTCAATCCTCCATCCGTACATTCTTTCGGACTTGCTTTCATGCCGCATTGCCTTAAATTGTCGCGCTTTCCCGCAGCAAGGGACTTCGATATCCATGATACCCATTCGGAATATAGCGATTATCGCGCATGTCGATCACGGTAAAACCACCCTGGTGGATAAACTCCTCCGGGATGGCGGGGTCTATCGTGTGAACCAGGTCATGGAGGACCGCGTGATGGATTCCATGGATCTGGAGCGCGAAAAAGGCATTACCATCAAGGCCAAGAACGCCTCCATCAAGTGGAAGGGCGTGACCATCAATATCGTGGACACACCGGGCCACGCCGACTTCGGCGGCGAGGTGGAGCGAATCATGAAGATGGTCGATGGGGTCCTTCTGGTGGTGGATGCGTATGAAGGGCCACAGGCCCAGACGCGCTTTGTTCTTCGGAAAGCGCTTGAGCAAAACCTGAAACCCATGGTGGTGATCAACAAGATCGACCGGGAGCACGCGGATCCGGATACCGTGCACGATGATGTGCTCGAATTGCTGCTTGAGTTGCATGCCACGGAGGACCAGTTCAACGCGCCCTTTATCTATGCCAGCGCAAAAGAGGGGTACGCGGTGAACGCATTGGACGATGTCCGCGACGGCATGGCGCCCTTGCTGGACGCGGTCCTGGATCATATCCCGCCTCCGGAGGCCGATCCCCAGGCGGCGTTCCGCATGCTGGTGAGCAACCTGGATTGGAATGATTTCGTGGGGCGGATCGCCATCGGGAAGATCTTGAGCGGATCCGTTCGGGCCGGAGACACGATTACCTGTCTTCGAAAAGACGGCACCCGGGAGCGGAAACCCGTGATGAAGGTATTTCACTTCAGCGGAATTCATTCATCCGAATACATAACCGGCACGGCGGGTGACATTGTGGGTGTCGCGGGTTTTGATGAGATTGCGATAGGGGAAACGTTGACATCCGATGAGGGGGGGGAGCGCATTCCCTTTGTTGACATTGATCCCCCAACGATACAGATGCAGTTCTGTGTGAACGACGGACCGTTGGCGGGTCGTGACGGGAAATTTGTAACCACCCGACAGCTTCGCGCCCGGTTGTATCGGGAAATGCGCACCAATATCTCGCTGACCGTAGAGGATACGGAACAGCCGAATGTCTTTCTGGTAAGTGCCCGTGGCGCCATGCAGATTGCCGTGTTGGTGGAGACCATGCGGCGGGAGGGCTATGAGATGATGGTGTCGCGGCCCAGGGTGATTCTGAAGCGGATGGAGGGACGGATTTGTGAGCCCTTCGAGGAGCTGTGGGTAGAGACGCCGGAGGAATGCCTGGGGGATGTCATGCAGAATCTTGCGTCTCGAAAGGCGCGCATCGTAAACATGAGGCATCATACGCAAGGGGTTGCGTTGGAGTGTGAAATTCCGACACGGGGTTTGATCGGATTGGAAACCGATTTGATCAATCAGACCAAGGGGCGCGGCGCCTTGTCTCACCTGTTCAAGGAGTATGCGCCGTATGCGGGGGACATTCGTACGCGTCATACCGGCACCCTGGTGGCGGTCGGTACGGGTGTATCGACCTATTTTGCCCTGGAAACGCTTCAGGACCGGGGACGTCTGTTCATCGGTCCGGGTACGGAAGTGTATGAGGGCATGATCATCGGCGAGAATTCCCGCATGGAGGATCTTCCGGTGAACCCGACACGAACGAAGCCGTTGAGCAATGTGCGCTCCCAGGGGGAAGGAAAGACCATTCCGTTGGAGCCCCCCGTGCAAATGTCTCTCGAGCGGTCTATCGAATACATCGCCGACGACGAGTACATCGAAGCCACGCCCACGGCCCTGCGACTGCGTAAGAAGATCCTCAACGCCACGCAGCGCAAACGAGCGGCACAGGCGTTGGAGGCGGAATCCGCCGCGCGGTAAGGCTCCCGTTCCCCGAAAAGTAGGTCAGGCGGCCCCGCCTGACCATGAGCATGGCCGGCGCCGTCTTGGAACAAGGGTATGAGCTGGGTTCACACCTTGTTCCTTGGCGTACGAAAGCCATGCGCCCGGACAGGCGGGATGTCTGTCCGGCTATCGTGTCATCAGTCCGATCCGAACGAACCGAGAACGATGTCCAGAGTAATATTCATGAGCGGGGTAAAACGGTAATCGTTTTCCCGCAGGAAATCGGCGCCGGGTTCCAATTCAATGAATAACCAGTCGCGGAAGATACGCTGGCGGTAAGGGATTCGGATCGCATATTGCTGTGGGACCGTCGATGGATGCGTGTGGCCCCGAATACCCGTCTTCAGTGCGAGGCTTTTCCGTGGACTGAAATGGGCGGAACAAGAAAGAAACTGACCCCAATCGACCCCCTGACTCGTTTCGGACCACGTGGCCGCGCTGGTCGAGCCGAAGCGTCCGATCTCAAGGAAGGACCGGCGAAAGGACAACTCCGTCTTTTCGCCGAAACCGGTTTGACGATCCCAGAACGCGCTCTGTGCCACGCGCGCGTTCCACGCCGCGAACGGATAGTCCAGCGTTCCGCGCAATCGGATCTTGGGTGATACGCCTCTTCGGTAACGGAGTCCGCTCGACAAGGAGAGACTGCGATCCGCACGCTCGGTGATCATGTATATCAGGCCGGCGGCCCCCGCATCCCGCTCATCCTCCTCCAACTCCCGGCGATATTGGGGAGAAAAGACCCCTTCCAGGATATCGTGGTCGGGGTCGCGTGAATCCGCAAAGATTCGCAGCCGATCATGAATCTGACGCAAGCGGAGTCGTGCGGAAAAATCCACATCAACATTCACATCCTCCTTTTCATGTATTGTGAGTATGGGGGAGATCGTAATATAGGTGCCGCGCACCTCTTCAGCGGAAAGCCGATCGCCGTAGAATCGTTGAATCAGGCGCGACTCCTTGTCTTCATCGCGCGTGAAGGCTTCTCTGAAATAACGATTGATGCCCTCGGCCGGACGCAATATCCAATCACTCAAACGATCATGCTGGAGATCGACGAAGCTGGGCTCGGTGGGCTGTGTTTCAGCGTCCGCGCCCGACGCGGACGGGAATAGAACGGCAAGGCCGAATGCAACGCACAGGTACCGGAAGCAGTGTCGGCATAAGGATGTCATGATTCGTTTGGTGGCGGGCGGCCCCGATGAAACTCATCAAAGATTTCGTCCATGTTCAATCTGCGTTGATAGCGGTGGATGCCCCGGTGAAGAGATCGAAGTTCCCGCTCCTTGTAGATGAGATCGGCATCGCGGGCAAAGGAAACGTGCCACCAGCCGTCCCGGGTCTCTTTCTCAAAGGCCCGCACGGGCCGCCGTCGCGTGCGCTGAATCTGAACGTAATTCTCAAACTTGTCCCTGTCCTTGAAATACACCCCGTGGATGACAAGGCGGGGTTCGTCATGAGGGCCATAGAGGGCGAGCACGGAGCTCAAGCCTCCCAGCTTCAAGGTCGCTTCAACGTCGGCTCGACGGGTCACGTAATCGGGATTCCGCCGAATGCCCGCTTCCCGCAATACATTCGTATCCCCGATGAGCCGGTAGCCCCATGGCCGTTCCCACCACGTCATGGAGAAACTGCGCAGAACCTCCTGCGGCATGACCTCCACATCGGCGAAACGGCACGCGCCGCCGAAGAGCGCCACCCCCCCGGACAGCATCAGCAGGGCGAACCACAACCGGGCAACACCCATAACGGTTTTTTCGGTCCATGACACGGTGCAGTTCATCGTGCGTTATTTCACTTTCGGCCGTCTCCCTTCCCCGAAGGCCGATCCGTATCCGGGGGAAAGCGGTGGACGACGGGCCCATACGCTTGTCCAGAGACTAGGGTGCGTTGATCCACCCGGAATCGCCGTCCTCGTAATATTCCTTCTTCCAGATCGGCAGGCGGTGTTTCAATTCCTCGATGATGTATCGACAGGCGTCAAAAGCCGGACTGCGATGTTCCGCTTCCACGGACATCCATATGGCCTTGTCGCCGGGCTTCAGGCGGCCTACGCGGTGCAGGCAGCGGACATCGAGGAGGGCGTATTTCTCCATGGCTTCACGCACGACTTTCTCAAACTCATGCTGCGCGAGTTTTTCGGCGCCCTCGTATTCAAGGAGGGACACCTTGCGGCCGCGGTTATTTCGGCGAACCCGTCCCTCGAAAATGACACGGGCGCCGGTCGTTTCCTTGTCCGGCGTGTCATAGGCGGAATGTTGGTCCAAGGGTTTTGAACAAAGGGAAAACATGGTCAACCTCCCGATACCGGGGGGAGAAAGCCGACTTCATCCCCGTCCTTAAGCGGCGTATCCCACGTCTGAAATTCGTGATTAACCGATACCTTGACGGCCTTTGCGGGCAGGCGCAGGTCGTGTTCTTCGCAAAGCGCCCGGTACAGCTCCGCGGGAGTGTGAGCTTCCGTCTCCATGCGTTCGCTTGACAAACCCCGCATGTCCCGCAATAGGGCATAATAGGTCACCTCCAATCGAATCATGGTCCTCCCTTATAGATGGCTGTTTCGGTTATCTGGTTCCGCAAGCATAATCCGGGATTCACCGGATTCAAAATAAAATTCCCGCCCCTCCGGGCGACCCGGCCGGCCGGAAAGGTCCCGGCGGGTGCAGTCGAACAAAATTGACGCCGGCGGGACGGAGTGCTATGAAGGAAATAGAGGAAAGATCATGCGTGCTGCTATTACGGTTTCGATTCTGTTTTTTGTGATGCTTATCCAGGCCGGATGCGGTCGGACCGCCGAGTTCCAGGATCGCCGCGACGAGCGGGATCCTTACATACAGCGCGGCGACGCGCGAGAACGGGTGGGGGATATCGACGGCGCCATTGAGTATTATCATCGGGCACTGGAACGTCGGCCCACGCTGGCGCTGGCCCACTTGAAACTGGCCCTCAAGTATGATTCCGCCGAGCGGGGCGAGTATCTCCGGGCCGTTCATCATTATCATCGGTATATGGAGCTAAGGCCGCATGCGGCGAAACGTGAAATGATCGAGGAAATGATCCGGCAAGCTCACCTGTCCTATCTGGCGTCGATGCCGAATCCTCCACCGGGCGCCATTACAAGGATTGCCTTGCTCGAACAGGAGCGGGATATGTTGAGGCGGCGGGTCCAGGAACTGGAAGAGAGGGAAGCGGGTCCCGTTGCGGAGCAGGCCCCGACGATACGAACCGCCCCATCCCGCGAACCGGCCCCCCCCGCACCGGCGCCCCCGCAGGATGAAGTCGAAACCTATGTTGTCAAACCCGGCGACAGTCTGTCATCGATAGCGGCCCGGTTGTATCGGGATCCTGATCAATGGCGCCGTATTTACGAAGCGAATCGATCCACGCTGCCCAGTCCGGACAGCGTGCGGGTGGGACAGACGTTGATCATTCCGCGTTGATGAAGAGGCGGCGTACTTGTATAAATGGAATGAACGAAGGCCGGGGATGCGTGAGAATGTGACAGCGAGTTCCCTTAATCAGCAGAACGCAAGGAGAGCATAATGCCCAATACGGATTTTTTTGATGATGACCTGGTAAAACAGCGGGAGTCCACCAAACGGATACGAATGGGGCCGGGAGATGAACCGGTTTCGGAAGGCGCTTCGGGGGAAGGGGTATCCCGCGGGGTGTCCGATTTTAATTTGACCCGGATGGCCCGCCACAAGGAGCAGGTCGAGGAACATGTGGCGCATACCGCGCAGGAGCTGGAGCGATTGCGGCAGCGTCAGGAGAACCTCGAAAAGGAACGCAAGACCCTGGAGGAACTCCGGAAAAAACAGGCCGACTACGAGCGCGGAAAACGGGAGATCATGGAGCGGTTGAGCCAGAGTCTGGTTTCACTCGAAAAAGAGGAAGTGAAGGCCGAGCAATTACTGGAAGTGTTGGCCGCGACACGAAAACGATTCCGAACCTGGTTGACCAACGTGGAAACGCTACAGGAGGAAACCTGGTCGGAGGAGGAATTTCGGGATGAGCTTTACAAGGCACTGGCGGTTGTCGACGACACGCGCGTTGATTACAACAAGGCCATGGCCAAAATCGAGGCGCTCATGGGGGAGGAACGCAAGGCGGGGATGAGTAATCAAGCCGTTATCTTTGATGAATCCCGATTTGCGGGAGAAGAGGAAAAGACGTTTTCCTACTGGCTGAAGGTCGGGGTGGCGGTAAGTCTCCCGGTGATCATCACGCTCGTGATATTGTCCATTCTTCATTATATGCACAGCATCGGATTGCTCTAGCCGACAGGTGAGAGCTGGATCCGGTCTGCTTTGCAACGAGCTCGAATGCGTATGAAATCTTCGCGAAAATCAAATTCCGTGTTGGACCGGCGTCTCCGGGAAATGGAAGAGGAATCCCGTCAACTGCGAAACCGCTATAAGCTGTTGAAGAAAACCATGAAAAGGGGCGGAGCGGGGACTCCCCCGGCGTCGAGCGCGGAATCGTCGCATGAGTCGGAGCGGGAAGGGTGGATCCGTGACGGCGGGCCATCGAATGCCGCTGAGGACACACGGGACACCGCATGGGCGCGTGGAGGGGAGGGGCCGCCGGGTCAAAGAAACCGTGTGCGAGGGGATGAACGGTTCGCCCATTACTTTTCGACGGGCGGTTTCAAGCCGCTGACCCCGATCGGAACGGATCGCTCGATTCAGCGCAACAAGGCCATCTTCATGGTTGTGATCGTCATTATTTTCGCCTACATCATTTATTATGCGCTCATTCGATAGGTATCCGGCGGGGAAGTGTTCACGGCTCCGGATGCACAGTTCATGGGGCCTCATTAGCATTCATGTCTTCGAAGGCCGTGTTGTCTCGTGCGAGCTTTCCGGGCTAACCGTGACTCCGAAAAATGGATTCCGCTGGAGGAAGACGGAACGCCGGATCCTGCAAGACGGTGATACCGACATACTCAAGGCGGCGGAACGGTACGTACGAAACCTGTTCATGGGCCGTCAAACGTCCGTTCCGCCGCTTGTCCGGCCGTCGGGCACCGATTTCAGCAAGAAGGTCTGGAGCCGGATACGCGCAATACCCCCGGGTGAGGTACGAACCTACGGGGGCCTGGCAAGTGAAGCCGGTCGTCCCCGGGCGGCACGCGCGGCAGGGCGTGCATGCGGAGCCAATCCGCTGCCGCTTTTCATTCCGTGTCATCGGGTGGTAGCGGCGAATGGTGCGCAGGGGGGATATTCAAGCGGGCTGCCTTGGAAGGCGTATCTGCTCAAGGTCGAACGAACCACATGAACGTTCGCCTCGCGGATGCCCGTGCCGGTCGGCGTTTACATCCTTGCGGACGGGTATGTGTTTTGATTAGATAACAAACAACCGATACATGATGGCGCAGGAATCCAGCAAGAATACCCGGCATATTGATGTAGCCTATGTGGCGCAACTGGCCCGGATGCAACTCTCGGATAAAGAGGTGCCGCTATTCCAGGATCAGTTGAATCATATACTTCATCATGTGGATACATTGATGCGATTGGATGTGGACGACGTGGAACCGACGTCCCATCCGTTTCCCGGGGAGAATGTATACCGGGACGACGAACCCCGGGAGGGGCTGGCTCATGAGGCGGCGATGAAGAACGCTCCAAAGACCCGTGCCGGATTTTACGTGGTTCCCAAAATACTGGAATGATTTCCTCCCCGTATAAGCCATGTCCTCACTGAGCGCACTTACCATCCATGAGTTGATCGATCTCCTGGATCGAGGCGTCTGTTCCTCCGAGGACGTCGTCACGGAGGTCCTTTCCGCTATCGACGCGCGGGACGAACGGGTGGGGGCCTATCTCGATTATGATGCGGAGGGCGCGTTGGCGGCGGCCCGATCGGCGGACGACGCCCGGAGCAAAGGGGCCGAGCGGATCTTGCCGGGAATTCCCATCGGCATCAAGGATGTCCTGAATGTGAAAGGCGATACCTGTCGATGTGGTTCACGCATCCTGGAAGGCTATGTTTCCCCTTATGACGCGACTGCCGTGGCGCGTCTGCGCCAGGCCGGGGCCCTATTTCTGGGCCGGCTCAACATGGATGAATTTGCCATGGGGTCGACGAATGAGAACTCGGCGTTTCAGATAACGCATAACCCATGGAATCTTGAGCATGTGCCGGGCGGATCGAGCGGCGGATCCGCCGCCGCCGTGGCGGCGGGCGAAGCGGTGGCGGCACTGGGCACGGATACCGGTGGTTCCATTCGGCAACCGGCTTCGTTTTGCGGGTGCGTCGGCCTGAAGCCGACGTATGGACGCGTGTCCCGGTTTGGCGCCACGGCGTTTGCCTCGTCGCTGGACCAGATCGGGCCGATTACGAGGTGCGTTCGGGATGCGGCCCTGCTGTTGGGTATCATGGCGGGAAGGGATCCCCTGGATTCCACGACCGTGGAGGTCCCGGTGCCGAATTACCAGGAAGCCCTGGCGGACGATCTCAAGGGTATGAAACTGGGTATTCCCAGGGAATACTTTGTGGAAGGGATCGACAAGGAAGTGGAGCAATCGATACGGAAGGCCATCCGCTTGTGCGGGGATCTCGGCGCGGAAATAGTGGAGATCTCTCTGCCGCACACGGAATATGCCGTGGCGGTTTACTACATCCTGGCGACCGCCGAGGCTTCCGCGAACCTGGCCCGGTTTGACGGCGTTCGATACGGGGCCCGGGATGAAGGGCATGATCCCATGGACCTCTATGTCAAAACACGTGCGCGGTATTTTGGACCCGAGGTTAAGCGGAGGATCATCCTGGGGACCTACGTGCTCAGCAGCGGGTATTACGATGCCTATTATCGGCGCGGGCAAAAGGTGCGAACACTGATCCGAAGGGATTTTGAACAGGCTTTTCAGGAATGCGATGCGATTCTGGCGCCGGTGGCGCCTACGACAGCCTATCGGCTGGGAGAGAAGATTGAAGATCCGCTGCAGATGTACCTGGGAGACATCTTCACCATTCCGGCCAGCCTCGCCGGTATGTGCGGCCTGTCGGTGCCATGCGGATTTTCGGATGCGGGACTTCCGATCGGGCTTCAGATTATCGGGGACGCGTTTCGGGAGGACCGTGTCCTGCGGGTGGGATATGCCTACGAGCAGTCCACCGAGTGGCACAAACGCATACCCCCCATACGGGATGACGAGGGGGGCCGGTGACCTGATGGACTATCGCGTGACCATAGGCCTGGAAACACACGTCCAGCTCAAGACACAAACCAAGATCTGGTGCGGGTGCCGAAACCGTTTCGGACAACCCCCTAATACGGATGTGTGTCCGGTTTGCCTGGGTTATCCCGGCACATTACCTGTTTTGAATCGTGAATCGGTTCGATTGACGGTAATGGCCGGGCTTATGCTCGGATGTCGAATCAACGAACGCAGCACGTTCGACCGTAAGAGTTATTTCTACCCCGATATGCCCAAGAACTATCAGATCTCGCAATATGACGAGCCGTTGTGCCTTGGCGGGCGTCTCGAAATCGAGGTGAACGGACGCAAAAAATCCATCGGAATCACCCGGATTCATCTGGAGGAAGACGTCGGGAAAAGTATTCATTACGAACAATCCAGCGGCGTGGACTTCAATCGGGCGGGCACCCCGCTGATGGAAATTGTTTCGGAACCGGAAATCGAATCGGCGGATGAGGCGTTTGCCTATCTGACCGCCCTCAAGCAGGTGCTCCTGTACGGCGGCATCAGCGATTGCAATCTTGAGGAGGGGAATATCCGGAGCGATATCAATTGCAGCGTTCGGCCCGTCGAGCGGGAGGAACTGGGCACCAAGATCGAAATCAAGAATATGAACACGTTTCGAGGGGTGCATCGTTCGCTGGTCTACGAAATCAGCCGGCAGATTAATGTGTTGAATGACGGAGGGTCCATTTCCCAGGAAACGCGCCGGTGGAACGATGAAACCGGTGTGACGGAGGCCATGCGCACCAAGGAATATGCCCACGACTACCGGTACTTTCCGGAACCCGATCTTATGCCGGTTGTCCTGACCCGCGAGCAGATAGAGGGGTGGCGGGCAACGATTCCGGAATTGCCGGGCGACCGCCGTGCGCGATTTGTCCGGGAATACGGCTTGTCCGAGTACGATGCCGGCGTGTTGTCCGCGGATCGGAATGTAGCCGATTATTACGAGGAGGCGGCCCGCGCATCCGGCCATTTCAAGGCCGTGTCGAACTGGATCATGACGGACATGCTTCATGCCATGTCCGAGGGAGCTATACCGATTCAGGAAGTCAAGATCACGCCGGGAGCCCTGGCCGGGCTCATTGACCTGGTGGATCGCCAGGTGATCAATCGACCCAGCGCCAAACGGGTTTTCACCATCCTGTTCGAGAAAGGGGGAAATCCTGCTGATATTGTCGAGCAGGAAGGACTGTCCCAGGTGCGCGACACAGAATCGCTTGAAACGTATATCGACGAAGCGATCACGGCGCATCCGCAATCCGTTTCCGATTATCGATCGGGCAAAAAAGCGGCACTCAAATTCCTGGTAGGGCAGGTCATGCGCTTAAGCAAGGGCAAGGCGGATCCGCAGATGGCGTTGGAAATGCTGCGTGAACGCCTGGATACGGGATAGTACCATGCGTTGACACTCCGGAATGACCAGTGTATTTTTCCATGAAGTGTTTCGCGTAATCCGGGAGATCTTCGATTGACCGCCAATGACGAATACATTGTAGAGATTTTGCAGGGGGTCGGCCTGATCGACCGGGATCAGGCACAGAAGGCCCTCGAGGCTGTCCAAGCCGAAGACAAACCCGTGATCGACATCCTGGTCAAGCAGGGTGTGGCCTCCCAGATGGATATTCTTAAAACGCTCTCCGCGCAGTTCGGCATGGAGACCATCAATCTCGAGGCGCATGAGATCCCGCAGGAAGTGCTGGACGCCGTACCCGCCGAAGTGGCGCACCGGTACAAGGTGGTCCCGACGTTCAAACACGACAACACGGTCACCGTGGCGTTGAGTGATCCCCTGGATGTGGAAACGCTAGATTCGCTCCGCTACGTCCTCAAGTGCAATGTGGAGGGCGTTGTGGCGCCGAAGAAGGAAATCGAGGCGGCCCTGCAGCGGTATTATCCACAGGCCCAGGAGGGCACGGTGGAATCCATGCTGGAAGAAATAACCGAGGGTACCGTCGCGGTACCCACGGCCACCATGCAGGATATCATCGGCGAGGATGTGGAAGTGTCCGAATCCGATGCGCCGATCATCAAGCTGGTCAGCCTGGTTATATTGGAGGCCTTCCGTAATCGGGCATCGGATATTCACCTGGAACCGATGGCCCGAAAATTCAGGTTGCGGTATCGGATTGACGGAATTCTGCATGAAGTGGAGAGCCCGCCCAAAAGATTGCAGGGCGCCATTCTCAGCCGCCTGAAGATTATGGCGAACATGAGCATCGCCGAGAAACGCCTGCCGCAGGACGGCAGAATACAGATCAATGTCATGGGGAGAGACCTGGATTTACGCGTATCCTCGATACCCTCAAACCACGGCGAGAGCATCGTCATGCGCATCCTGGACAAGGAAGGGTTAATGCTGGGACTTCCACAATTGGGCTTTATGTCCGACGACCAGCAGACGTTTGAGCGGCTGATCGGTCTATCCGACGGGATTATTCTGGTTACCGGCCCCACCGGTTCCGGGAAAACCACGACCCTGTACGCTTGCCTGAACCAGATCAACAAACCGGACAGAAAGATCATCACGGTGGAAGACCCGGTTGAATACCAGTTGTCCGGCATCAACCAGGTTCATGTGCGCACGGACATCGGTCTCACCTTTGCCGCGGCGCTGCGCTCCATATTGCGCCAGGCGCCCAACATCATCATGATCGGGGAGATACGCGACCTGGAAACCGCGGAGATTGCCGTGAATGCCTCGCTTACAGGGCACCTGGTGTTCAGCACGCTACACACCAACGACGCCCCCAGCGCGGTTACGCGCTTGATCGACATCGGGATGAAACCGTTTCTCGTGGCCTCCTCAACGCGGGCGATCATGGCCCAGCGCCTGGTGCGAAAAATCTGTAATTCATGCAAGGAGAAGTACCGGGCGACCGATGCGGAACTGAATGCCCTGGGAATGTACGCGGAACAGATCCGGGAAGCGGATCTGTTCCGGGGGAAGGGGTGCAATGAGTGCAACAATACCGGCTATCGGGGGCGACTGGGGATATTCGAGATCTTTTTGATAGATGATGAGGTCCGGCATATGATTTTCGAACAGGTGTCCTCCGCTCAATTACGCAAGAAGGCGAGAGAACTCGGCATGCGTACATTGCGGGAGGACGGATTACGCAAGCTGGTTTCCGGGCAGACCACGGTACAGGAGGTGCTGCGCGTTACCATGGGGGACAGTGCGGTATGAGCAACGAAACAGGCCTATCCATGGAGGAATTGCTGCAGGTGGTCGTTGATGAGCAGGCGTCCGATCTGCATCTCACGGTGGGGGTCCCTCCGGTGCTGCGTATTAACGGTCATATGCATCCGGTCGATATGCGGGCATTGACGGCCGATGACACGCGTCGACTGATGGAAAGCATTATCGACGACGAACATAGAAAACGGGTGGAAGAAAAGGGCGGAACGGATTTCGGGTATGGATTCAAGGACGAAGCCCGATTTCGCGTGAGCGTCTATCGGCAGCGGGGCGATATCGGCATCGCCATGCGCCAGATCCCCAGGAAATTGATGACGTTGGAAGAGATCGGATTGCCGCCCCAGGTGAAGGAATTGCTGTTCAAGCCCCGGGGATTGATCCTGGTCACCGGTCCCACGGGATGCGGGAAGACCACGACACTGGCCAGCATGATTGATATCATCAACCGGGAACGGGACGCCCATATCATTACCGTGGAAGACCCCATTGAATATCATCATGAGCATAACAAGAGCATCATCACACAGCGCGATATCGGCGTCGATGTGGTCAGTTTTTCCTATGCGCTCCGGTCGGCCCTGCGGCAGGATCCGGATGTGATCCTGGTCGGGGAGATGCGCGATCTCGAAACAATGGCGGCGGCCCTTACCGCGGCGGAAACCGGACACCTGGTGTTGGCGACCCTGCATACAACGGGCGCTGCGCGAACGGTGAACCGGATTGTGGATGCCTTTCCCACGAACCAGCAGGAGCAGGTCCGCACGCAGCTCTCCTTTTCGCTGCAGGCGGTTATTTCACAGGTTTTGTTGATACGTGAAGATAAGCCCGGACGGATCGCCGCCTTTGAATTCATGGTGGCCACGCCTTCCATACGTTCACTCATCCGGGAGAATAAGACCTACCGCATATCCTCGGATATCCAGACGGGCGCCCGGTGGGGCATGGTGTCTCTTGATGCCTCACTGATGGGATTGTACGAGCGCGGCATCATCAGTTACGAGGATTTGATTACGCAGTCACAGGATCCCGACAGCGTGGTACAGAAACTGAAGGAGATGGAGTAGAAGCGAGGTGCTTATGGCGGACGTTCGCATTAAAGATCCGTTGTTGCTGGAAGTGCAGCAGGAGAACCTGTTGTCACGACCGCAGATGGAGGAGATTGTCGATGAGCACGAACGGACCGGGCGCGCCATACGGGACATACTCCTGGATATGCAGTTGCTGGAAGAAGACAATCTCCTGGATATCATCGCGCGGCATCTGGGCACGGAGGTCGTGGATATCAAGGACGTGGAGATATCGAATGACGTCATCCGCTCACTCCCCGCCAGTGTGGCCCGAATGTACAATGTGGTTCCGGTGGATGCCTCGAGTAATTCGGTGGTGCTGGCCACCTCCGATTTGCTGAGCCCCGAAATCGTGGACGAACTCATGTTTGTATTGACGCGGGACGTCTCCTTTGTCGTCGCCCGGGAAGCGGATATCAAGTCCGCGCTTCAGCGCTATTACGGCGACGAAAGCGAGTCGGTTAGCGAGATGTTGTCGGCCCTCGAAGAGGAGTTGGAGGGAGCGGGGGACCTGGGGGACATCTCGAAGTTGAAGGAGGACGAATACGATATCGAAGTGGCCGCCAACGCGGCTCCGGTCGTGCGGTTCGTCAATCTTATACTATACCAGGCGGTTCAGGATCGTTCATCGGATATCCATTTCGAGCCGTTCGAGAACGAGTTCAAGATCCGTTATCGGGTGGACGGCGCGCTGTATGAAATGACGCCCCCGCCGAAACACCTGGCCCTGCCCGTGACGTCCCGGATCAAGGTGATTTCCGGCTTGAACATTGCCGAACGGCGCCTGCCGCAGGATGGCCGCATACAAATCAACGTCGCCGGGCGGGCCATTGATTTTCGCGTGTCCACGTTGCCGACGCAGTTTGGCGAGAGCGTGGTGTTGCGCGTGCTGGACCGGAGCATTGTCTCGCTGGAGTTGGAAAATCTGGGCATGCCGGACGACGTATATGGGAATTTCACCTCGGACATCAAAAAGCCGAACGGGATCATCGTGGTGACGGGACCTACGGGTTCGGGGAAAACGACGACCTTGTATTCCGCGTTGCGCAAGTTGAATACCGTTGAGTCAAAATTGCTGACGGCTGAAGAGCCGGTCGAATACGACATCGAGGGCCTCGTTCAACTGCCCGTAAACGAATCCATCGGACTGTCGTTTGCGCGCGCACTCCGTTCGTTTCTTCGACAGGACCCCGACATTATCATGGTGGGTGAAGTGCGGGACTTGGAGACGGCCGAGATTGCCATTCAATCGGCCCTGACGGGCCACCTCGTATTTTCAACCCTGCATACGAATGACGCGGCCGGCGCCATTACGCGCCTGATCGATATGGGGGTGGAACCCTTCCTTATCGCTTCCACCGTAGAGGCGGTGCTGGGTCAGCGACTGGTGCGGACCGTTTGTACCGAATGCAAAAAGGCCTATGAACCCGAAGATGAGCAATTGGATTCGCTCGGCCTTAGTCGCGACCAGATCCAGAATAACAAATTCTATTTCGGAGAGGGATGCTCCAAGTGCAACAACACCGGGTATCGGGGTCGGCGCGGTATTTACGAATATCTCATGATTTCGGATCCCATCCGGGAACTCATCAATCAACGGAAGCCGACCATTGTGATACGCGACAAAGCCGTGGAAATGGGTATGAGAACCCTGCGCGAAGACGGCATTCGTTGTATCCTGGATGGGTATACCACGGCTGAAGAAGTGCTCAAATATACGTAAGGGATAAAAGCGCGAAGGCAATAAACGCGCAGGACAGGAGAGTGGATATGCCGACCTTTCATTTTACAGCCATGGATGCCAAGGGCAGCGAGCAGGAAGGCACCGTCGAGGCTTCCAATCAAAACGCGGCCATAGCCTCGATTCGTGAGCAAGGATTGTTTCCGACCGAGGTCTACGAAGCCGGATCCGCGGCTGAAAAGAAGAAAGGGAAAAAGCCCGCTCCCCGAAAGGCGAAGAAGAAGAGTTCCTCCGATATGATGAAGATGCAGATCCGGTTGCCGTCCTTTATGATCCGGGTCAAGACCAAGGTGCTCATGTCCTATACGCGCCAGCTGGCCACCCTGATTAACGCCGGCCTTCCCCTGCTTCGCGGATTGCAGGTGATTTATCGTCAGGAAAAGAATCCTGCGCTCAACCAGGCAACGGCGGGATTGATTGAATCCATACAGACCGGCAGCACGTTTGCGGAGGCGTTGGGCCAGCATCCACGGATATTCAGCCGTCTATACGTCAACATGGTCCGAGCCGGAGAGCTGGGCGGTGTGCTGGACGTGGTGCTTATCCGCTTGGCGGAATTCATGGAAAAAGCCCAGCGTATTCGAAGCAAGGTCGTCAGCGCCATGGTCTACCCCGTGGTGGTGCTCTGCATGGCCGTGGCGATCCTTACGTTCCTTATGATTGTGATCATTCCGAAGTTCGAGGCCATATTTGATGATCTGTTGGAAGGAGCCGGTTTGCCCTTTTTAACCGAGGTGGTTCTGAACACCAGTAGAACGTTTGCGGCGCGGGCCCCGTTTGTCCTGGCGGCGGTGTTCGGTTTCGTCGTTCTGATGAAGCTCATCAAGAAGACGGCCCGGGGAGCCTATGGAATGGATTGGATCAAACTGCATATCCCGTTGTTTGGACAATTGATCCGTAAGACCGCCGTGGCCCGCTTTACGCGAACGCTGGGAACCTTGATGACGTCCGGGGTACCCGTACTCCAGGCGCTGTCCATTGTGCGGGACACCGCCGGGAATGAGGTCATCGCCGTGGCGGTGAACAAAATTCACGATAGCGTCAAGGAGGGCGAGAATATGGCCCAGCCCATCGGCAATTCCGGTGTGTTCCCGCCCATGGTAGTGAGCATGGTGGAAGTCGGCGAGGAAACCGGGGAATTGCCGGAAATGCTCATGAAGATCGCGGACAGTTACGAGGATGATGTGGATAATACCGTGGCGGGATTGACGTCCATCATCGAGCCGCTGCTTATCATCTTCCTGGCCCTCGTGGTCGGCACGATCGTCGTGGCCCTGTTCCTCCCGTTGGTTTCCATTATCGGCCAGTTGGGATGATCAAACGCCGGTCGGGACCGATCGTGCGTGCGCGGATGCGGCCGCCCGTGGAGCCCCTATGCGGTTCTCACAACAGCGGTACGGAAGGCCATGACGCGTATGCGGCGGATACGTCCGAACCCTCTATTCTCCGTCAACCAGATCCTCGATGACCCGTATCAACCCGGCGACGACACGGGCCGTGCGATCATAATCGACCCGGTCCCAGGTATCCCGGGGGGAATGATAGTGAGGATAGCGATACAGCGCGGTATCCGTCACCATGATGGCGGGATAGCCCTGTCTCCAGAAAGACCAGTGATCCGACCATCCTACACCGGGTATGGAACCCGGCAGGGCGGCGCCCTCGGAGGGGAAGTCCGCATCTTCGCGGAACACGCCGATCGCGCGGCGAACCAGGTCCCGAGAACGCACATTGCCGATAAAGCCGATGAAGTTTCCCTTGGACGGGTAAAATAGACGAAGGGGAAAGGGATACCTCTGGCTGCCCGGCTCATCCGAGTAATAACCGATTGTTTCCAAACTGATCATGGCCGTGATGTGTTCACCGCGCTCCCGGCTCCGTCGCGCATAGACAAGGCTTCCCATGTTATGCGTTTGGAAAAAAGGAGGTTCCTCGTTCACAAATGCAACAAAACGGAGCGTGCGGGACGGACGATACTCGGCAAAATGCCGGGCCAGGGCAATGGTAGCCGCCGCGCCTGTGGCATTGTCGTTTGCGCCGGGGCTCCCGATCACGGAATCGTAATGTCCCCCGATAAGGACGATCTCGTCGGCACGATCCGTTCCGGGGATCTCGACCTCGATATTGAAGGATTCCACACCGCGGACTTCATATCCCTGCATGGACACATCGTATCCGGCCTTATGAAACTCTTCGCGGATGAAATCAACGGACTGTTGCAACGGCCCGGGACGAAACACGTTGCGTTCGCCGATGACATCGGCCAGATGCCGAACCAGACGTTCCAGCTCGTCGCGCAAGACGATTTCCTCCTCCGTAAGCGGGGGGAGGTCGCCGGTGAAGGGGGCTCCCGGCATGTGAATCATGACCCGCATTCCTCCGTAGAACAACCCGATCAACAGAACGAGGCGGACGATCCGTGAACCGAGCATCGCTCGCATAACGTATCCGATTTGATTGAAAACAGCCATCGCATGACTCATCTTGCCGGCACTGTGGTCAACCGATGCCATTCCCCGTGTGAGGCATGGAGGCCGGGGCCGTAATCAATTGCCCCCGCCGCTATCCGGTCAGCTTCAGGAGGTATTGACCATAGCCGTTCGATTGCATCTCTTCTCCCAGGGCGCGCAGCTGATCCGTGGTAATAAACTTCATGCGCCAGGCAATCTCCTCGATACAGGATATTTTCAGGCCCTGCCGGCGTTCTATCGTTTCAACAAACGTACCGGCTTCCAACAGGGAATCAACCGTTCCGGTATCCAGCCAGGCGAATCCCCGGCCCAAAACCTGCACAACCAATTCGCCCCTTTCCATATACGGCCGAATGGTATCCAGAATTTCCAGTTCGCCCCGCTTTGACGGCTTGAGTCCACGGGCAATATCCACCACCCGGTTGTCAAAGAAGTACAACCCGGTCACCGCGAGGTTCGATGCCGGTTTTTCCGGTTTTTCCGCCAGGCTGATCGGCCGGTTATCCGCATCGAGTTCAACCACCCCGTAGCGTTGAGGATCCACGACCGGGTAGGTAAAAATGGTCGATTGGCCGGTGCGCGCCGCGGCCGTCTGCAGCATGGAGGAGAATTTATATCCATAGAAGACGTTGTCGCCCAGGATCAGAGCCACCGAATCGTCTCCGATGAACTCCGCTCCAATGAGGAAGGCTTGCGGCAATCCTTCCGGAGCCGGCTGTTCCTTATAGGACAATCGCATGCCGATGTGCGAACCGTCGCCCAGGAGTCGCTCAAACAGGGAAAGGTCATTCGGCGTGCTGATGATCAGCACATCGCGTATGCCGGCCAGCATCAGTGTGGAAAGGGGGTAATAGATCATGGGCTTGTCGTACACGGGCAGCAATTGCTTGCTGATTGCACGCGTAACCGGATGCAGCCTGGTGCCGGCGCCGCCGGCCAGAATGATGCCTTTCATATGCGCCTTCTCCCCATACACATGATTCGAACCGATGAACCGACCGCAGTATTGCATATCGAGCGGCGAATACAATGCCGGAGTGAATGGCGTTCATCCGTGTCGGGGACCGGCGGTCAGCGCCGACGCGATCAGGCAGGCCGCCAACGTGACGAGCAGGTTGGCGACGGCGTAATAGTGCAGAGCCAGACCCGCCCAGCCAAAGCTGATGGCCAGCGATGATACGGCCCCGATCCATCCTCCGATCCAGGCGCCCCGCGCGGTACATCGCCGGCTGAAAAGGGCCAAAAGCATCAACGCCAGAAGGGGGGATCCGATGCCGTTGATGACACGGTTTACGATCGTGAATAAATCCCCCGTACGGCCCACGAGGAAGGCCAGGGCGATCGTGATAACAGTGAGGACGATCACCAGGATACGATAGCGGCCTTCCGGTTGACGGGCGGGTGCGGTTCCGGCGGGACGTCCTTCAAAATCCGTCATCCACGCCGCCAGGCAGGCGTTTAACCCGGAGTCCACGCTCGACATGGTGGCCGCAAGCAGTCCGGCGGCCAGGACCCCGGTGAGGCCGAAGGGCAGGGCTTTGGCAAACGCGCCAAACCGCATCATGGCGGGGGTGTCCGCATCGCCGTGGGTCGCCGCGATGGCGATTCCCAGGAACGCCAGCAACACGAGGGCGGTCAGCGCCGCGAGAACGTTCCACCAGAATCCGCGTACGGCCGAGCGGAGGTCACGGGCGGTAAAATAGCGTTGCACGACCATCTGGTCCGCGCCGTACCGGGTCAGAAAGGCGACAAAGGTTCCGATCAAACCGCTCCACAAGGTGATGCGTACGGTCGGACGCCACGAAAAGAAATCCGGATCGAACGGGTGAAACGGTCGAAGCTGTCCCCCGGCTTGTGCGTGTGCCCATAACCCGGCCCATCCGCCTTCCTGTGTGGCCACCGTAAACCCTACCGCCGCGCCGATTCCGCCGAGTAGAATGACGAATTGGATGACGTCGGTCCACATCACCACCCGGATGCCGCCGATGGCCGTGTAGAAGGCCGCCACGCCGCCCGCCATGATGATCAGCGCCCACAACGGTAGATCGGTTACGGCACTCAGAACCAATGCCGAAGCGTACAGGGCCGTGGCCATCCAGAAGAGACGCCAGAGGAGGAACAGTCCGCTGGCCAGGAGTCGCGTTCGCCGGTCGAAGCGGTCCTCCAGGCAGGCGTACACACTGGTCAATTTCATCCTGTGAAAATACGGGATGAACACACGCGTAATCGGTATGGCTACCAGCACGAAGACCGGCAGGGACGCCAACACGTACAGTCCGTGGTCCATGACCTCGGTCGGAAAGGCCACGAAATTAATGGCGCTGAAGAGGGTGATCATCACCGACAAACCGATGGGGAACCATCCCATGGCGCGCCCGGCCAGGAAGATATCAGAGTGGCGCCGCCGGTGTAGAACGTATCCGAACACCGAGATGCCCGCGATGTAAGCCCAAAAAGCAACGACGTCAGGCGCGTTCATACTATCGCAAATAAGATCGGCGAGGCTTGTACCGCGTGTGGAGCAATTTCTCGGACTTTTCGCTTAACGGGGCTCCAAGGAACTCGTTGTAGATCTGTTTGATCGAGGGATTCTCATGTGAGCAACGCAATGCCCGATCATGGTCATCCTGGTACAAGCCTTCCATACGTTTACGCCGTACCTCGTTACTGATCCCGTACGGCTGGCCGCCACCGCCGATGCACCCTCCCGGACAGGCCATGACCTCGATGAAATGATACGGGGATTCCTCGCCGCGTTCGCGCGCCTGGCGGACCTTGTCGAGTACCTTGTCGACGTTGGCCATGCCGTGGGCGACGGCCACGCGTATGGTGGCTCCCCGGATATCCATCTCGGCTTCCTTGACGCCTTCGAGCCCGCGCACGGGCATGATCTCGAGGCCGTCCGGCGGCAGGTTTTCGCCGGTCACGAGGTAATACGCCGTTCGCAAAGCCGCCTCCATGACCCCGCCGGTCGTGCCGAAGATGGTACCCGAACCGGTATACTCGCCCAGCAGGGAGTCCGCGTCCTCTTCCGGCATCTCGCGGAACACCAGGCCGGACTGCTTGATGAAGCGGGCCAGTTCGCGGGTGGTGAGGGTCACGTCCACATCCTGGTGACCGGACGCGAACATTTCATCGGTGCGTTCCAGCTCATACTTCTTGGCGGTGCACGGCATAATGGAGACTTGGTAATGCCGGGCCGGGTCAATGCCCATCTTCTCGGAATAATAGGTCTTGGCCATTACGCCCAGCATTTGTTGGGGGCTTTTTGCGGTCGAGAAATTCGGTATGAAATCCTGATGATACTTCTCCATGTAATCCGTCCAGGCCGGACAGCAGGAGGTGATCAGCGGCAACGGACCTTTGCCATGCGCAAAGCGCTCCACGAATTCACTGGCCTCCTCCATGATGGTCAGGTCGGCTGAAAAATTCGTATCGAAAACGGCCTGGAATCCGAGTCGCCGCAGGATGGCATAAATCCGGCGGGTGAGGTTGGTGCCCGGCGGATAGCCGAATTCCTCGCCGAGAGCCACCCGCACACTGGGCGCGATCTGCACGGAACAAAACATGTCGGGATCCCGCAACGCATCCCAGACCGCGGCGGTTTCGTCATGTTCGATAATGGCGCCGGTCGGGCAATGGGCAGCGCACTGACCGCACTTGATGCAGGGGGAATCGGCCAGGGAAATATCGCCCGCGGGCGCCATGCGCGTGTGAATGCCCCGATTGAGGATCGACAGCGCCCAGACATTCTGGATTTCCTGGCAGACATACACACAGCGGCCGCAATTGATGCATTTGCTGAAATCGATGGTGATGGACCCGTTTGAGCAGTCCGGCGGGACATCGCGCACATGCTTTTCCAGCCGGTCGTCCCGTACGCCGAACTCGCCCACCAGGGTCTGCAATTCGCAATTTCCGTTGCGCCCGCAGGTCAGGCAGGCGTTGGGATGCGTGGACAGGATCAGTTCCAGTACCATGCGGCGGATTTGCGTTAACTCGCCGTCGTGTGTGGTGATCTCCATGCCGTCGCGCAAGGCGGTCGCGCAGGCGCGCGGCATACGGTTTTCCCCGGCGATTTTCACGATACACAAACCGCAGGCGGCGGTCGGAAGCAAATCAGGGTGTTGGCACAGGGTCGGAATCCGGACTCCGCTTTTACGGGCCGCATCGAGAATACTGGCGCCTTCCGGAACCTCCACGGGCGTACCGTTAATCTTTGCGCGGACCATGGCTGTTTGCTGGATCATCTTAAAACCCTTTCAAAGAGGTCGTGACCTTGCGACGCGGGCGCGATGTTCCGGTTACCGGCGCGCTAACCAGGTCGAGGTATTCCTGCTCAAAGTATTGGAGGGTCGAGAGCACGGGATTGGGTGCGGTCTGTCCGAGACCGCACAGGGATGCGGTGCGCATGCAATGACAGATATCCCGTATGATGACCAAGTCCTCCGGTTTTCCATTTCCGGAATGCATCCTTTCCAGGATCTTCAGCATCTGGTATCCGCCGATACGGCAGGGCGCGCACTTTCCGCAGGATTCGTCCACGCAGAAGCCCAGGTAAAACTTGGCCACGTCCACCATGGAATCGCTTGTATCCATAACCAGCATGCCGCCCGAACCCATGATCGAGCCCAGTTCCTGCAAGCTCTCGTAGGTTACCGGCACATCCATCTTCTCGCGGGGTATGACGCCGCCGGAGGGTCCTCCGGTCTGGACCGCCTTGATATTCGAACCGGATACCGCACCCCCGCAGATATCCTCGATGATGGCCCCGATGGATATGCCCATCGGCACTTCGACCAACTGTGGGTTTCGGATCTTGCCGGTCACCGCGAACACCTTGGTGCCGCGGGACTGTTCCGTGCCAAAACCGGCGTACCAATTGCCGCCCCGGTCAAGAATCGAGGAAACGGCCGCCAAGGTTTCCACATTGTTGATGGAGGTCGGTTTGTCCCACAGGCCCTTGACCGAAGGGTAGGGCGGACGGGGCTCGGGACTTCCCCGGCGGCCTTCAATGGAGGCGATCAGGGCGGTTTCCTCGCCGCAGACGAAGGCTCCTGCGCCCAGACGCACGCGCGCATCGAATGAAAATCCGCTGCCCAGGATGTTCGGGCCGAGCAGGCCCGCCGCACGGCACTGGTCAATGGCGCGCTGGACGCGTTCAATGGCCAGCGGATATTCCGCGCGAATGTAGAAGAATCCCGTGTCCGCGCCGATTGCGTACGCGGAGATCATCAGGCCTTCCAGCACCGCGTGCGGATCGCCTTCCAAAACGCTTCGATCCATGAAGGCGCCCGGATCCCCTTCGTCGCCGTTGCAAATAACAAACTTCCGGTCGGAGACCGGATCGCGGGTTAATTTCCACTTCAGCCAGGTCGGATACCCGGCCCCGCCGCGGCCGCGCAGTCCGCTCACCTTCATATCTTCGATGACCTCTTCCGGGCTCATCTCCAGCAGGGCGCGTTTCAGGCCGCGATAACCACCCGCCCGCAGGTAGGAATCCAATTCGTCCGGATCAATACGGCCGCAATGGCGCAGGACAATACGCTCCTGGAGTTCCCCGCTGGTTTCCAGCAAGTCTTCCAATACCTGGCCCCCGCGCAGGCTTTCCGCGATGATACGCCGGATATCCGGCCCATGGACGTCCGCATACGTGACGCGGGACGGCAGCAATTGCACGCAGATGCCGCGTTGATAGAGCCCCATGTCCATGGCGCGGTAAACCTTGACCCGCTTGTCCAATCCGTGGACGACCAGTTCCTCGCGAATCAACTCCTGGAAGACTGCCGTGCGGTCCTCGGATTTCCCTGTACCGGTATCCTTGACCAGGATGGCCGTTTGCGGCTGACCGTCAAATGCCCGGCCCCGGTCATGAGACGCGATAACCCGATCCTCCAGAAGATTTCCGTCCCGGCCGTATTGCCGGACCAGGTCACGAGCGGATTCCTCGTCCATGGACCCGAATACGACCGTTGATCCGGATGCGTCGCCCACCTCAACAACCGGATCCGCGTAGGACAATCCCAGGGAACCCGTCTGGCGGATATCGTGGGGCAGGCCCAGTTGGTCACGAGCCTCCACCAGGGCCTTATACACACGCCGCGCACCGGCGGCGATGCCGCCGGTATCCATCCCAACCCGGATCCAGGGCTGGGTCGGCGGGGTTTCCACCCAGTACGCCTCGAGATCACCCGCTGTAAGCTGTTTCGATTCCATTTATGCTCTCCGCGTCTGCTTTAGAATGGTTCGCGCGTCGCTGGGGTTTAAGCGCCCGTGTGTTTCGCCATCCACCACCACGGCGGGAGCCATGCCGCAACAGCCGATGCATCGCACGGATTCCAGCTGAAATTCGCCCTCGCGTCCGCCGGACGCCTCCAGCAATCGCAGTTCCCGGTCCAAATCATCGTGCAGCTGCATGGCCCCTTTCAGATAACAGGCCGTGCCCATGCAGACCTGGATATGGTGGCGGCCCGGAGGCGTCAGCCGGAAATAGTTGTAAAAGGTGATTACCTCATAAATCCGCGCCATATTGATTCCCAGTTCGTTCGCCAGCTCGTTCGCCACTCCGCGGGGAATGTATCCGAACTCATTCTGGATCGCGTGCAGGATCATGATCAGGTTGCCTTCCTCGTCCTCCCATTCCCGCGCCAATTCGTGCACGCGGCGCCGCATGCTTTTAACCCATTCCAGAATATTGCCAAGTTCGGTTTCTACGGTCATTTCTTCAACCATCCTTCCGATCGATCGAATGTACTCACACGAAATACTAAAATAAGCGACAGGCTCCGCCGGAGAGTCCTATACCC
Source organism: Kiritimatiellia bacterium (assembly GCA_007134735.1). Lineage (GTDB taxonomy): Bacteria > Verrucomicrobiota > Kiritimatiellia > SLAD01 > SLAD01 > SLKG01. The sequence continues at coordinate 9,548 of SLKG01000071.1, read as the reverse complement.
GATTTGGATATTCGCGGATACGGGACACGATAACGCGTTCGCGTGGACACGCGGAACGTGGCGTGCGGCACCAACGTGGCGCTTTTGCGTACGGATAATAGTCGGCATCCATCGGATGTGTCAAGAGCGGCATGTAGATCCCTTACGTGCGAGGTCTGATGCCGCCTGTCGCCTTGAACTTTATGCCGGGGCGTATTATACTGTACCGCACAGGCCGGGCGTTGGAAGCTGGAAGGTTGTTGCTCGTACGGATCCGCCGAATATCGTGTGGTCCAGGCGGGGCTCCGCGTAAGCCGGGGGTAAAAAGGAGGGCTAAATCCGCTGTGAAATTCGAATCCGGACAGGAACTGACCCCGCAGGAACGGCGGGTCATACTGGAAAAAGGTACCGAACCGCCGGGTTCCGGAAAATATCTCCGGCATTTTGAACCGGGGGTGTATCTCTGCAAACAGTGTGGCGCCCCATTGTTTCAGGCGGAACATAAGTTCGATGCCGGGTGCGGGTGGCCGGCTTTCGATGATGAGATCGAAGGAGCCGTTGGGCGTCATCCCGATCCGGACGGCATACGCACCGAAATTGTGTGCCGGCGGTGCGACGCGCATTTGGGGCATGTCTTTGAGGGGGAACGCCTGACGCCGAACAATCTGCGTCATTGCGTCAATTCCATTTCGCTGAGTTTCAGGCCGTTGCACAAGGAAGGCACGCCGCCCGGTTGAGATTTTTAATCAGGCCCGCCCGGACGGCGGGCAAGCCGCTCGCGATTCATATGGGATGACGGTATCTTAGCGGTCGGAGAAACCAGGAAGAGAAAATCAGGATGAAGCCCAAAGTTGCTATTTTCGACACGAAATCCTATGACCGGGATTCCTTTCTCGATTCCGGTAAAGCCGGTGAGTTGGATTTTGCGTTTCACTCATATCGCCTTGAGGCGGCCACCGCTCCGACCGTGGCCGGGGCGCAGGCGGCTTGCATTTTTGTGAACGACCGCGCCGATGCCGAAGCCTTGAACGGCCTGGCGGAAGCCGGGGTCAAGCACTTGGCGTTAAGAAGTGCCGGATTCAACAATGTGGATCTCAAAGCGGCCCGGGAAGCGGGCATACAGGTTACCCGTGTTCCGGCCTATTCCCCCCATGCCGTTGCGGAACACACTCTGGCCCTGCTGCTTGCGTTGAACCGGCGGATCCACCGCGCATATAACCGCGTACGGGAATTGAATTTCTCGTTGACCGGCCTGGTTGGGTTCGACCTTCACGGCAAGACGGCCGGGATTGTCGGTACGGGGCGTACAGGCGCCATCACGGCTGAAATCCTGCGTGGTTTCGGCATGCGTGTGCTCGCTCACGATCCCAATCCGAATACCGAATGGGCCGGGAAACACGGCATAACGTATGAGTCACAGGAGAAGGTCTTCAAGGAATCGGACGTCCTTTCGCTTCATGTACCCCTGACGCCCGAGACACAGTATATGGTCAATTCGGAGACCCTGGGCCTGATGAAGCCGGGCGCCATCCTTATCAACGTCAGCCGCGGGGCATTGGTGGACACGTCGGCATTGATCCAGGCGCTGAAATCCGGCCGCGTCGGCGGCGTAGCCCTGGATGTGTACGAGGAAGAGGAGGGCATCTTCTTCGAAGATCTTTCGGACCGGGTTCTGCAGGACGATGAACTGGCCCGGTTGCTCACATTCCCGAATGTGCTGATCACGTCGCACCAGGCCTTTCTGACCCGGGAAGCCCTGGCCGAAATTGCCAAGGTAACAACAGAAAACATTCTGCGCTTGCACAAAGGGGAACCCCCGCTTGAGGGCACGGAATTAAAAGAGGAATAGGAGATTCTCATGAAAAGCAAACTGGCGGAAAAGCAATGCCGGGCGTGCCGGGGAGAGCAGGAGCCGCTCAAGGGAGAATCGCTCGAAGATCTCCGGAAAGAGCTGGGCAATGATTGGCGCGTGGTGGACGAACACCACCTGGAAAAGACTTATACGTTTGACGATTTCCGGCAGGCGCTCGATTTCACCGTCCGGGTGGGCGAGGAAGCCGAACGCCAGGACCATCATCCGGATATCTATCTGGCCTACGGGAAAGTCAAATTGCAGATCTGTACGCACAAGATCGATGGTCTAACCGAAAGCGATTTTGTCTTTGCGGCCAAGGCGGATGCAGCCTTGGAGGCGTGAAGTTAAATTTACGGCAAGTGCCGAAAAAGGAGGCAACCATGAGAATCATGATCATCGGTATGATGGCGATACTGGTGTGTGGTGCGGCCGGCATCGTGAACGCGCAGGAGTCGGGTACGGGTGTTGGTGTCATCCTCGGTGAGCCGACCGGGTTGAATGTAAAGAATTGGACGACGGAACGCACGGCCGTCGCCGCCGCTATCGCGTGGGCTTTTGATCCCAATACATCATTTCACGTGCATGGCGACTATCTGTTTCACGACTATACGATGATCGCGGTCGAGAAAGGCAGGTTGCCGTTATACACCGGAATCGGCGCGCGATTTAAATTCGATGACCAACGCGGCCGGCGGGGCAGGGGCAGCCGTACGCGCATGGGTGTGCGGATCCCGTTGGGCGTGAATTATCACTTTGCGCAGGCGCCGGTGGACCTGTTCTTTGAGTTGGTTCCGATCCTGGATGTAGCGCCACGGAGCGATGTGAGTCTTAATGGGGCCATCGGCGCCCGCTTTTTCTTCCGGTAATCCGAAAACGCAAGACGGTCGGCTCAGTTCAGATACACCACCGCCCCGACTTCGGGATCCCGCTTGCCTTCGAGCACTTCGCAATAGGCAAAACGTTCCTCGACACGGACCACTCGAAGTCTACCGATTACGTCTCCCGTCTCAACACCCAGAACGGCGCCGGTCATGGGATCGATGATCTGTTCGCCTTCCGTGCGCATTTCCATTTCCTGGCCGACGGACACACCGAACTCCGAGCCCCGGTTGACCAGGATCTGCCCGTTGGCCGCCACGCGGATCACGTTGCCTTCCACCGGGAATTCCTCCATTTGACGAGCGATGAATACGGCCGCCTGATTGATAACATCCTGGGCCGCCTCGCCAAGCGGCGTCTTCTCAAATCCACCCAATTCGCCGCTCATACCTCCGTGCCGCACACCCAGGCGTACCGCGGTGCGTCCCGCGCGCCCGACCACGCGTTCCTGCGCCACAATTTCGCCCGTGGAGGAATCCGTGATGCGGACGATAGCCGTAACCTGCGCCTGCTGGCGTCCGCCGCCCACGCGCACCCCGCGAACACCGAACCCCGCGTCGCGGCCGGATGCAGACTCTTCAACCTCCGTAATGGAGCCGGATGCGATATACTTGGCCGGCCGGATCTGACCGGTCTGCGCCACCCCGCGCGCAGGTGCGGCGCGCCCGCTTGCGGCGAGATCCTGTTCGCGAAGTACGTTGCCCAGTTGCGCCCGATCCACCAATACGAACCGATCCGTATCATTCAGCGCCGATTCCAACATGATGGAAAGGTTGTTGCCCAGGTTCCAGCGTCCTCGCCAGCCCGCCTGATTATCAAAATCGACCACCCCGATGGCATGACGAATGCCATGATACTCTTCCAAACCCAGGTCGGCCGCCCCGGAACGCGTCCGGGTCCGCTGGGCGTCAACGGGTTCCACAAATAGCGCACACAAAGAAACGGTCAAAACTGTGACACATAAACTACGCATGATATCCTCCTGGTAATTATCGGGTGGTTGAACGCGAGCACGAATAAGAGAATGAAACGCGGCGGTAGTATCCGGAACTCAGAGAAAGCCGCGTCCCGAACGAGACGGGCGCCCGCCTGCGGGAACCGGGCTGATGCAGCCATTTCATGACCGAGCACCGTAATGTACAGAGGACACAGGGGTCAATATGAAAAACCCGTAACGAAAAACAGTGCCTCTCGGGGCCTGGCCTATGCCGCACATCGGCTCTGAATCGACTTGATACGGGTCGTATTGTTTGGGCAGAGTGAAGTAGGCGGAATGGACGATCAGGAGGATAAATTCGCAAATCCTCAGGGAGGTCAGGGCTGATTTGAGGATATGAGGAATGTGACGTTGTGCATAAGGAGTTCATAATATGTTTTGTCCCGAATGTGGTGCTCAGAATGATGACAATGCCTGGAAATGTGTTTCCTGCGGCGAAGAGCTTCACCGCCCGGTAGTTCAATCCGTGCCCCCCGTGCAATCCGGCAAGGCCATTGCGTCCATGGTCTGCTCCATCGCCGGATTGCTGGCGTGTCTGTTCGTGGGGCAGATTGTGGGACTCATACTCGGGTACAGCGCCCGAAGGGAAATAGCGGAATCACAAGGTCGGTTAACGGGAGATGGATTTGCAACCGCCGGAATCGTGATCGGATGGATCGGTCTGGTCATCGACATTATACTGGTGCTGTTGTGGGGCATTATGTTGATTGGCGCCGCGACATGGTGATGCGATCGGAAATGTGACAAAACCCGGTTAATCCGCCGTGCAAAAACCCGCCGGAAGGCGCCCATGCCGGACGCCGGAGACCCACGATTCCACGGATAATTCCGTTGAGGTGGAAGGCAGCCGCCGGGAAGGGCGGCTCCTGCTTTATATCCCCTAAAAGAAGCCCCAAATAAAAGGCTTGTCCCTCCACGCCTAAATAGTTTATATCCTCCGTCGCTATTTCTGTTTACCCATGACGGGTCCGGTATAGGAACTAGAACGACCGCAATGAGGAGGTCTTTATGAATCGGATGGTACGGCGTTGCTTGAGGTTTGGTGTGGCGGCAATCATCCTGTGGTGTGCCTTTCCTGCGCACGCGGAAGAGGCTCCCGAACCCGACCCGCGGCCGGGCGCCTTAACCCTCGGCCTGTTTGCCGGGGAAAAGGAATTCTATACGCAGGGCGATATCCTGTTTCCATTATACCGGTATGACGCCGGCCTGCTTTTCCTCAATCCGCGCGGAGCAATCAGCGATCGAAGCGAAGAGGAGTTCAATGTCGGGCTTGGCCTGCGACACATAGTGGATGCGCGCTATCCCTTCATCCTGGGCGGCAACGTCTATTACGATGCACGTTGGTCCCGTCATAACAACCGCTTCGATCAAATCGGCGCCGGTCTGGAGTTCTTGAGCGATTGGGTGGACGCGCGCGTAAACTATTACTGGCCCGACAAGGACAAATTCCTGATCGATACCGTCGAAACCGAATCCACAGCGCGAAGTCGGCGCACCCAGGAACAACGGCAGGTGGTCGGCTGGCAAGACCCCTATGCGGACGGCCATCAAATCCTGCAGGATTACGTCATCCGAACGACCATACGGGACATCACGACCACGCGGACGCTCAGACAAACCTTCGAGCGCTTTGAAGCGGCATTGGAGGGATGGGACGCCGAACTCGGCGGACGCCTGCCGGTGTCCGAGGATATCCCGCTCGAACTGCGCGTGTTCGGCGGATACCAGCATTTCGACCATCCGTTCGGGTCCAGCTTGAAAGGTTGGAAGGGGCGTCTGGAAGTGCGCGCGTTGAAGGGCCATCTCACGCTGGATGCGCATGCGTATGAGAATCGCGAACTGAACCGCGGCGATTACCTGGTGGGCGCGCGCGTGCACCTGCCGTTCGATCTGGCGGCCGTAGCGCAGGGGCGCAATCCGTTTGCTGGGCTGGATCGTGAACGTCCGAGCGGATTGGAAGGGCGCCTGGCGGAAATGGTCATGCGCGATCCCAAGATCCAAACGCGGGAATCCGGTTATATCGAGAACGTTTCCCGCCGTGAGGAAAGCGTCAGTGAACGCAACAGCACCACCGTGCGAAATCAGGCGATAACCGTCCCCATCATCGACGGCGTCATATTCGTGGACGGAGAACGCGGTGACGATGATAATCCGGGCACGGCGGAACAACCCAAAGGTACGGTTCAGGGCGGAGTTGTAGCGGTCTTTGACGAGACCACTTTTTACACCATCACACCCTGGTGGGAGGACGACGTGCCGAACCGCATGGTGTACGTCTTCGACACGGAGGAGCCGTATCAATCCGGCTGGGGCATGGCGGACCTCATCGTGCTTGACCAACCGGGCATTGTGCTCTTTGGCAGTGGAGTGCCGTTCCCGTGTTATGGAGGCAAGTTGTTTGGAAGCGGAATACAGCCGGTCGTCATGGGTGCTTCCCAGCAAAACGCCATTGAGATCACCATCAATGGCGATTACGCCGTAATTGCCGGGTTTGGGATCACCACCGCTGAGTCCGGATCCCGAGGTATTTATTCGGAATCCGGGCGGATAGACGTCTTTGCAAACCATATCTGGGGCACCGGTGACGGCATTTTCATGCTGACCAGCGGCGATGTGGAATCGTATTTCAATTGGAACCGGTTTGGTGGGGAAGAAGACTTTGAGAAAATCTACCGGAGCGGCATCCATATCGAGGCGTTTGGAGATCATTTGCAGGCTCAACATCTATTTCTGGATCTCTGGGGCAACGAGTTCTACGGGCACCGTAACGAGAATCCCGTTAGTGAGCCGTTCTACACCGTGGATATTGATGCCCGGGGTTATAACAGCGCGTTTGCCATCATTGAAGACAACGACATGGCCGACAACGATTACGGCCTGCGGATGGCTCTGCGGGGCGGGACGGGTTCGGACGGCGATTTCGTCGTATATATCTGGGAGAATCACATTCGCGATATTCGACACGGCGGCGGCATGGAGGTGTCTGTGCGTTCCTCTGAAGGAGATGGCGACGTGTTGGTGCGCAACAACGTGGTCGAGCACACACTCGGCGAAACGCTGGATAACCCCGGCATTTTTATAGGTGCATGGGCTGAAGGTAAGGGCAATGCCATGGTGTGGGCGGAATATAATCGCACGGACAACAATGAGGGTCACGGACAGCAATACATTGCCATTGTGAACGATGATGGGGACGCAACCGTTCGAAGCGAGGTCAACACCGCCACAGGCAATGCCTCGATTGGCATCAGTGTGGAAGCCTATGCAACGGGTTCGGGTACGGCCGACGCCCGCTCGCTGGAAGATACGGCCATGCATAATGAAGGAGTCGGAATTTATGTCACCGGCCGCATAGACGGCGATGGAAGAGGCCTGGCGGAGGCGCAACGAAGCCATGCCCACAACAATGAGGAGGGCGGAATTCTAGTGTCTTCGTGGTCATCTGGCGGAAGGGCCGGAACTTGGGTCATGGGCAATCAAGCCTTCGCCAACGGCGACGACTGGACCGATCCAGACGACCCGCAGGGTTTTGGTATTCGGGCGCAAGCAGAAGCCCCTAATGATATGGCTACTATTGATGCCGACGGAAACCAAACATACGGGAATGCCCGCTACGGCTTACAAGCCATTATACAAGCCGACGACGGACGCGCCCGGTTGGAGAATAACATCGCCAACGGCAACATATTCGGTATTGACCTGGACGTGGAAGCGAGCCACGCCGATGCCATTCTCCGGAACAATACGGCGATGGACAATCTGTTCCCCGTCAACGGCCTTGCCGCCCGGGGGATAGGGGTACGGCTGGATACGGATAATCCGGCGCTGCTGACCTTCGAGGACAACGTCATGCGCGGCAATGTGATTGGGTTGGACCTTGTATTCACGGATGCGGGTTCAACCGCAGACGACAGGTTCAAAAACAACTCATTCGATAACCTGGAAGCGAACCTCCGGTACAACGCTCCGGCCGGCGCCGACCTGGACGCGCAGGAAAACTGGTGGGGAACGGTTCCTCCCGGCGACTTCAAGATCGAGCAATTGGGCGTCGGCACCGTGGATAGCACCGACTGGCTGGCCGAAGATCCAAATCCTTAATCAATTGAAAACCCGGAACGTAAGGGCGCCCCGCCAAGGCGATATCCATGATGGCACGGGGGTAACGATGGAGCGTGCCGGAACGCCCATGCCATTCGACGGCAGTGTCCTTGTTAAAGGGGTTCGTTCGGTGGGTCAGCGAAAATCGATGCGGATAATACGTTCGCAACGAACGGTGTCCTGTCCCTGCTTGCGCTCATTCTGATTCGTCCGCATTGCTTTCTATCGCGGCATCATAGGCGTCGTGTTCGGATTCGGGGGCGATTTCCAGAACACGTCGCCCGATGGCGCTAATGGCCCAGGCTCCGGTGGGGGCCGTCAGGATAATGCTCAGTACCGCAATCGCAAGAATCAGTTCCCCGGGTCCCGTGTCCATTTCGGCCGTCCGCATGGCCAACAGCGGGGCCGAACCAATAGCCGCTTGCACGGTGGCCTTCGGGGAAAACGCAACCGCAACAAACAACCGTTCCTTGATGTTCAACCGGCTTCGGGCCAGGCAAAGACCGACACCGATGGAACGAGCCAGAAGCCCCAGAGCGATAATGGCGGCTCCCATTGCGCCCGCCCGCCATGCAATGCCGATATTCACCTGAGCCCCGACCATCGAGAACAGTATGATTTCCGCGAAGACCCACGTCTTGGCCAATTTCGCAGACAGCTCGTGCGCCATGTGTTCCCGCTTCTCCAGGATAATGAACCCGATAGCCATTGCGGACACCAGGCCGGCGAACGGTAGAACCCCTGACAATACATATTGCATGCGAACCAGAAGAATGGACACCGCAATGACGATGAGCACCCTCTTGGTCGCCCGGGGGTTAAATCGGTCGAACAGGCGGTACAGGACGACACCAATGGCCAGGCCGACAGCTATTCCGAGAACCAGGGAGACCGGCACGCCGACGATAAGAGCGGGCCAGTTGAACCGGCCGCCGACATAAACGCCAAGTATGGCGCTGTGGACGACGATCACGTACACATCGTCAACCGATGCCGCGGCCATGACCATGGACGGAATGTCTTTGGACGCGCCCCGGCGTTCCTTTATGAAGCGAATCATGGACGGAACAACTACAGCGGGCGAAACGGCCGCGAGGACCGATCCCAATATGGCCGACTCCAACAAGCTCAGGCCGAGCAGGTAGGGCCCGGCCATCGTGATGGCCGCACCTTCAATGGTGGCGGGAATGAATGCCAGGAGCAAGGCCCTGGCGCCGATCCTGTGGAGCGTCGAACGGCTTAATTCAAAGCCGACCCGCAGGAGGATTACAATAAGAGCGATCAGACGTAAGTCCGGCCCGATGGCAAGCAGGTTGGGATCGAGAAGCCCAAACACGTATGGTCCCAGGATAACGCCCACAAACAGCATCCCGATGAGCCCCGGGATGCGCATGCGCCGGAAACACCAATCGGCAATCAGGCATAATATGATGATTTCGGCAATGCTCGTAGCCATTGAGATACTCTCTATTCTTCCACAAACGTATTGATGATCACGGGGCAGGGTACCGAGCTTGTCACGCAAGGGTCAAGCGGAGAGGATCCACACTTGATCGGATACGCTTAAACGGGAACCTTTCCACGAGAATGGACGTAATGTGATGAAGGCGCGTGATCCAAATCTATTTAACCACGGATGACACGGATAACACGGATGGGGGAGATAGTCAGAAGTCAGAAGTAAGAAGTCAGCAGTAGGAAGTAAGTAGTGGGCAGTTGCAGAAGGGACGACCGTTTAAG
>SLKG01000016.1 GCA_007134735.1 Kiritimatiellia bacterium | reverse complement strand
TTCCGGGATGTTTCAATCTTGCGAAGATCCTCGTGCAAATGAACGAGAGCGGAAAGGCGGTCTTCCGGACTTTGAGACTGCCAGAAAGCCAGGTCCCACTGATCGGCCTCACTGAATGAATGTGAGGTATGGGATACCATGCGCGAACGCCTCGCCCGCGAACGTTTTGCCACATCGGAACGCCACTCCAACCTGGAATCCTTTCCCTTCATGCTCACCGTAAGTTTAACCGATTTGCCCACGTCCGGCAATCCGCAATCACGGGCAAAACACACCACTCATGGCTCCGGCTTCAACACCTCCGCAATGGACTCGCAGAGGTAATCAATGTTGGCCGAGGTGATCCCGGCGACGTTGATGCGGCCGCCTTTGACGATATAGATGCTCTTCTTCTCGCGGAGAAAGGCAACCTGCTCGTCGGTCAAGCCGCTGAACGAAAACATGCCTCTCTGCCGTTCGATAAACGAAAAATCGCGGGCCACACCCTGCTCCGCCAGTTTCCGGACCAGGGCCGTTCGCACTCCTTTGATCCGGTCCCGGATGCCCACCACCTCCTGCTCCCATTGGCCCCGCAACGCGGCATCATCCAGAATCGTGGTGACAATCAGCCCTCCATGCGCCGGCGGGTTGGAATAGGTTACCCGGACGGTTTTCTCCACATGGCTGAACGCCGGCTCCGCCGCGGAGGTTGTTGAGGCCATGACGGTAAGCGACCCGGTCCGCTCCCGGTACAGTCCGAAATTCTTGGAACAGGAATGGGCCACGAAAAGCTCCGGCACGGCTTCCGCCATCCGCAACAGTCCGACCCGGTCCCGTTCCAGATCGTCTCCCAGTCCCTGGTACGCGAAATCCAGGAACGGAATCCAGCCCCGGTCCGCCGCAATACCGGCGATTTCCCGCCATTGCTCGTCCGACAAATCAATGCCGGACGGATTATGACAGCACACATGCATCAGCACGACGTCCCCCGCCGGAACCTTCTTCAGCGCATCCCGCATCGCTTCATAATCCAACCCCTGTGTCTCCGCGCAATAATAGGGATAGGCGGCCTGCTTGTAGCCGGTGGCGGTGAAAATACCCGGGTGATTTGCCCAGGTCGGCGTACTCATCCATACCGTCGCCTCCGGACATACCTGCTTGAGAAACAGCGCTCCAATCCGTAGCGCGCCCGTTCCACCCGGCGTATGTGCCGTGCGAGCCCGGTCATCCCGAAGCACGGGGTGATCGACGCCGAACATCAGTTTCTGCATGTGCGCCCTGTATTCCGGGGCGCCACCGATAGAAAGATAGGATTTGGTTTTCTCGGAAACCAGTATCCGCCGTTCGGCTTCCTTGACGCACTCCATGATGGGCGTTACGCCCGTATCATCCTGATAGACGCCGACCCCGAGATTGATTTTTTGTGGATTCGGATCCTTTTTGAACGCTTCCGTGAGCCCCATGATCGCATCGGGGGGCGCGGGAGATAATGTTTTAAATATCATGGCTGTTTGCTCCAATCATAATGATATTACTTACTTCGATCAAAAAAACGCGTCAAGCCGGATGGAGTGATGGAGTATTGGAGTGCTGTCAGGATAGGGAGGCAAACGAAGTTCCCCCAATACTCCAATGCTCCAGCACTCCAATTCCTCTTTCGGTTCGAGTGTTGGATGCTGGACGTTAAAAGTGAACGCCTCCTTCCTTCACCCGTAGTATCGATCCACCCAGTCCTTAATGGTATCCTGTTCGACTCTGACAATTCGCATTTCCCGCTCGGCATTTTCGCGGGAATCCGATGCGTGCGCCGCGTTGACCATGACACTCTGGCCGTATTCCTTTCGAACCGATCCCGGCAAGGCCTTGCTTGGATCGGTCGGGCCAAGAATCGCGCGGATCTTATCGATGGCATTTCGCCCCGCGTACACCAGGGCGAGGGTACGCTCCCCTCCCGCCTTGCTTCGTTCTTTCCCTGAGCAATCCTCCGGGGACAATCCGGTCATAAATTTTATGATCTCATTGAATTGCGCATCCGTATATAACGGACCCACAATCTCCGCCAGCGCTTCCCGGACCCGGTCCGGCAACTGGATATTCAGTTCCTTTTCAATAACCGTGGCGGATCGTTCGCCCGCCACCGACTTCAGTTTTCCGGCCAGCGCCGAGCGTACCGGACCATAAAATTCCTCCGCCTCCTCGACGCTCATCCGATGCACCTTGGATCCGACGATGCGCAGACCCGAGCCGGCGAATATGTCGATAATGATTCCCGGACGAATACTCGGAAACCTGAAATTGTCCGGCTTGAGCATGACCAGGGTCTTTTCCACATCATCGCCCGCGGAAACGTCCGAGGCATCGAGTAAACATCCCCCGTCCGATTCGCTGTACGCCGCCCAGAGCTGGAGGGATTCGATAACGGCTTCCCGGTTCGGGCCGGCAATGACCGCCGGCTCAAGGTATTTAACCTCGCCTTCTTCATCCAGAATCAGGTCCCCGTAGGTTGCGCGTACGGTATCGGCTGATTCCGTCGGCGGCTGAAGGGGTCCAACGGCCTGGTTGACCTTCTCTATGGCATTCTCCCCCTCAAACAACAACATCATGACACGGCACCGCCGATCCGTGTCGGGGTCCGGCATGTAATTGGAGAGGATATAGTCGGCCAGCAACTGGCTGACCTTGGCGTCGTGCTCGGTGCTTGTATTGTGACGCCGAACCATCTCGGCGTATTTTTCCACAAGTTCCCGGCTGGGCCCGAACATGCGCGCAGCCACGGGATCCATACCCGTGCGCACAATCAATCGACCGATCACCCCGCCGGTCCGTGACTTCTGCAGGGTGTAGGGATTCAATAATGCAAACGCCAATTCCTTCGCCATGAGTTCTCCTGTAAAGACTATGAGTCCGAAGGGTACGAAGCTGTGTCCTTTCATTCAAGAAAGATCGACCGGGATCGATACTTCCCGGCGCGTGCATCCGACTTCGTTCCGCCCGGGAGGCGGAACTACGCCGTGACAAGGCGCCCGCGCCCTACCCGGCCCACGGTGGATTTGGGCTGGTGGGGCAGGCCTGACCGGATCGATACTTTCCGGCGCGTGCGGCGCCCGCGCCCTACCCGGCCCCTCCTGATGGCTCATTCCCTGTCTTCGGGAGGGTCCGCGGCCCCGCGGACCGTGGAGAACCCTGTGGGCCGGTATAACGGAGTCGCCGGATTATGGCCCCGGCCACCTCCCGTCTACGCGTTCTCCTCCCTTCCACCTCTTCCCATCTTTGCGCCCCCTTCGCGCCTTTGCGTTCTCTTCTACCGCCGGGATTGCATCATCGGGTCCGGATCGGTAGGGTAGTCTCATGATATCAAATGCTCATCCGGATCATCCCTCCGGCCCACAACGCCGCGCGGGAGAACGCCAGGCCAGGGCGCTTTTGAAGATCCTGCATGATGTGGACCAGGCGGTCCGGGAAAGCCATCCGGCCGACGCCGCCCTGGGCCGATTGTTTCGTCAAAACCGGTTCGGCTCACGCGACCGCCGTTTCTTTACCAACACGGTCTTTTCCTTCTATCGCTGGAAGGGTTGGATCGATGGGCCGTCCGATCCTCCGCATGCCGCTTCCTGCGTGTATGCCTCCTTGTTGGATGAAGAAACGCTGTATCCCGCGATCACGGTTCTCGCCGAAATGGCGGGCCTCTCCCCGGAACACCTGATCCCGCTGGGCCATAAATCCATTGTCGATAAAGCGGCGGCACTGCCGGATATCATGAAGCAGGATCGGTCATTTCCGATCGACAACCTGGTTCCCGAATGGGTCCGGTCACATATCGAGCACGCAAAGGACAACTCATTTTACAACCGGCTCGTGGAATCCTTTCAATCACGGCCGCCGACCTGGCTGCGGACCCGCGCCGGAGAGCGGGAGGCCGTGATCCGGGCATTGGAAGCAAACGGTCATACGGCACATCCTCATCCCGTATTTCCGGAGGCGTTGGCGGTTGATGCGGCCATCAGCCGCCATGTGGTTCAGTCCAGCGGAACACCGTACTTCGAGATACAGGATCTGGCGTCGCAGTGCGTGGGCGCGGTATGTGATCCACAGCCGGGCGGGGAATGGTGGGACGTATGCGCCGGGGCCGGAGGAAAGAGCCTGCATTGGGCGGCGCGGATGCGGGAACAGGGCGTAATCCTGGCCACGGACATTCGTTCCGGTGCGTTGCGGGAACTGGAACGGCGCGCCATGCGTATGAACACGCGCATGATCACACCCCTGCGTGTGCGGGAGGATAAGCCGTTTCCGATCGATAGCCGCTTCGACGGTGTGTTGATCGATGCGCCGTGTACCGGGCTCGGTACCTGGTCACGTAATCCCGACGCTCGTTGGCGTATGAGCCGGGAGGAAATATCGCAAAAGGCGCGGCGACAATCGGACCTGCTTCATCGCGCGGCTCCGCATGTCAAATCCGGCGGCGCCCTGGTCTATGCCGCCTGCACCCTGACCCATGAAGAAACCACCGGAATCGTCGCCGACTTCCTGAACCATCATTCCGATTTTGAACCCGCCCCGTTTCCTCACCCGCTGACCGGAAAGGAAACCGACGGCCACCTGTT